>NZ_JAVJNP010000232.1:0-38899 GCF_040217205.1 Coleofasciculus sp. A1-SPW-01
AAATGAAACGGACAAAAAATGAAACGGACTGCTATGGATAACGATTATATGATTCGAGTTCTTTCCTCGTGTTTCATTGACTCTACCTTAAATTACTCTGACTCCTTATGTCAAGCCTAATTTAGATGCTCTTACCCTGCAGCCCAACCCAAGTAACGAGCAACAAGAACAAAATCACTGAAAATATCAGTGCATACCTCATTGTTATTATTTGTTTTTTTAAGTCACGATAATTTTTTTGGGTTGAAGAGAGTTGTTGGTCAACTAAATTTTGAATTTGTTTGGGCAAACCACCAAATTCCTTTTTTATGTCATTGATGTCATTGCAATTTTTTTTGACAAGACTTATAGAAGGCTGAAGTTCTTGAATATCATTATCATGACTGCTTAATCGATTTTCAGCTTGCAATAGTTGAGATTTCAGATCGTCAAGTTTTAGCTCGTTTTCCTCTCTGAGTTCAGTAAAGCGCTGCTCAAAGTTTTTCTGTACTCGCTTAATATCCTTTAATGTGTTGCCAGATTCTGAATTGAATCGGGAAACTTCTGCTACATATTCCTTGAGTTTATTATGGGTTTTCGCAATACTTTCAAACTGACTTTGAATCTCCTCTAAGTCTCTCAAAACTTGATCAGCTCTTGAAAAACGACTTCTTAGTTCTTGTAACTCTTGCTCTATTTGCTCGAAGTCGATAGTAGACTCTTCCATGACGAGTTACTCCTCTATAATTGTGATTTTGTTAAGTCGCTGGAAACGAGATTTTAAATTATTAATATCTTCTTGGAGCCGAATAGATTTTTCAGTCAAATCATCTAAGTGTTCAATTTGCTGCCAAAACCAGCTTTTTATATCGATATCACCTTGGTCTTGTGGAAACAATTCAGATAGTAAATCAATTTCACCTAAATCTTTCGAGTAATTATCTGCCTTATAATTGAGAGGTTCTAGTAGCAGAATATCAAATTTATTCTGGTCAATTATTTTCAAGATTTCCTGTAGTTCATTTGTATGATAATTTTGCAAATTTTTCATCCTAGATCTAGGATGCAATGTGAGATAAAGGATAATCAATTTCTTGGTAATAAAAGCATGAGTGTCAAGTTCTAAAGAGCTAAATAACTCACCTAATGCCGCAGAAAAACTGTCCGCAATAGGTAAAAGTTCTCTGTCAGAGCGCATTTCAACAGCATTGCAAAATTGTCTTATCGCATCGGAGCTATTTTCTTTAAGAGGAATATAAAAGTGTTGTTCGTTCTCTAATTGCCGCAGCCGTCGCCACAGTCCATCCGTCCGTTCTCGATTATCTTTAAGACTCAACCATCGCTGATACAGAACCTCGATATGTAAGCTACGAAGTGCCCGCCGTCCCAAGTTTTGGGTTAACTTATAAGCCTGATGCTTCGTCTCTTCATACTTGCTCAGCAGCAGGATTGCCATGATGACAAACGCTGCATTAATTTCAGGTTTATATCGGTTTTGTTTCTCCCATTTTTTCGCAACTTTTAACTGAGCTTCGGGCTCTAAGTTTCTTGCTTTCTGTCCATAAGCCCCATAAGCATCGTTGAACCAATGACAGAGCAATCGATCGAGCTGCTCACTACTATCGTCAATAATTTTTAAGTTCTTGGCATTTGATTGTTCGCTATTTCGCCAATAAATATATTGGGATATCGATGATCGCCGTAGTCCAGGATCGGGAAGTTTCTTTGTCATCCAAGTGGGCAAGTCTAGGTATTTTCTCCTCTTGCCAACTGGAACGACTGTAATTAACTCCGAACTATCTTTGATGTGCCGCAAAACCTCAACAGGAAGCGTATCTTCTGGTTGTAAGCGTTGGCGATCGTAAATTTCACAGTCTAGGATCATCTGAGTCGTTAACGACTCCACTATATATCGCTGCTTGCTATTATCCTTCGTCTCAACCTGTTTTACTACTTGTACGTCTAGTTCCTGACCAACCGTTAGTTTTTTAGACTCGCGTTTCGATCGGGTAAGAGATCTACAAAACGAGCAAGGCTGATACAGCCCGGTGGGATTAGCGCAGCGTCCTGCTGATATCGCATTGAGAAGAATAGGAAATACTGATTTTCAGTCTTGTGCAGTCCTTCAACCGTCACGGGTAAAGCACCACCCGCCACGCGAACCCAATTTTTTAGCTGTTCTTCTTCGAGGGAAAGTTTTTGCGGCCTTTGACGAATTAAGCAACCAGTAATTGGGTGACTTTTCCAAGTATCTGCCTCTCCCTTGTCGAGTACAGGGGTCATTGTTTCAAAACCTACAACAGCTAGCCTATCCTGAGCGTTGATTTCCAGAAAGACGACATCATCGGGTTTTGGCTTAGGTCTAGGCTGATTCTTTGTTGGGTTGGATGTCGCGGTAATCCCCTGTATATCATTTTCAGGCGTTAGGATCGCCATCTGCCAGTTTGGATTTTGGTCAGCGAATGGCAGTTTGAGCTTAAACTCTCCTCGACCAAGGGTGATTTCTCCTTGCTTTTCGTCTACAGCCTCGACTGGCAAGAAGCAGCGGTTGGAACCAAGGGCATTACGAGAGCCTGGAATCCAGTTTTTCAAGGCTATCCGATCAATGGTTAGTGGATCGGTTGAGACAAGTTCAAGCTCAACCCGATCGCCTGGTGCAAACCCCTGCCAATACATTAAGTCGGCAAGCGATTTAGCTTTGTTGTTTACACCAGAACGCCAGACAATCAGTTGGACGGGTAGCTCAACCAAGCGTCCAGGCGCTAACTCAATCCACAGGCTATACTCCGGAGATTCGGAAATCCCTGCTATTGGATAGCAATGCGATCGCCCCCGTTGCTTCAGTGCGTCAATTAGCTCCTCAACTGGGAAGCCAAACTTCCGAAACTCAGATTGAGCATACCGCAGTCTCAGCCCTTTATCGGATGATTGGAAGAAAATAGGGCCTGTCTGAACCGTGTGATTTGGCAGATCCTTAACATCAAATTCTTGTGTGTCTGGTATCCAGGTGAAGGTTTTATTGTCGTGATAACGCCACGAATGAGCATTAGCTCGCTCGAGGACTTGCTGTACTGATTCATCTCCAAACGAAAGCAAATGCCAGGGGAGGATAGGATTGTTTGATACTGTAGGTTCTGAATTCAACGGGACATACTGTACTGTTAAGCTGTTGCCCATCCTTTTCAGGCAACCACAAGGAAAGTTGTCAGAGGGTGGTGCAATGCGGTAATTTCCTTTCGGATCTTTCCCTATACAAGCGATCTTGGGATGCTGCCTTGCCATCAAATCGGTTATAGCCTCGGATTGCAGAGTGTTGTTCCATTGCTCATTTGTATAGTTACCAGGACGAGCAACAATATCAGGTAAACCCCCGATCGCGAAGCGACCTTGGTTTGCCCAGTCTTTGGGATCGATGCGTTGTATGTCGTTTGTCGGCAGTATGACAGCAGGTCGAATGCTTTCTGAAACATATTGTGCATTTCCAAAAGCAGCACGAGTAATACTCAACTTCCCATCAGATGCCTCAATGCGAACGATCGTACCTCGCGGTAGGTCGTTAGGTCGAGATTGAATCTGCTGTGGTTGCAGACGGACGAAGATTCCCGGCTTATATTCAATTTGCACCGCACTTCCATTTTCTGCCCTCACGATTGTTGCTAACAGTCCTGCTCTACCAAGGTTTGAGGCTGCTCCAATCAATGCGGATGCTTTTCGAGCTGGAACTCGATCGCCTGACATCAGCAAGTGTGCAGTAATTTTTCGGTCATCTTTCTGAGGGGTGTGGTCATAAGTAGTTGGTTGAGACTGACGCGGGGACGCGGGGACGCGGGGACACGGGGACGCGGGGAAATTTTCGGGACATCACCAACGGATTTTGACCGCCCCCCTTTCTCAGTGAGTTGGATCAGCAGACGATCGTCTTGAAAATAGTCTTCTCCTTTTTCTTGATGAACCTGTTTTAGGAGGTTTTCCCGAACAGAAAAATTCCGTCGTAATACCAGCAGACTCCTCGCATCTTCGCCAACATCTTCTGCATCAAATCCTTTCGGTGGTTTGAGGGTCAGAGCCATATCATTTCTCCTGAATTTGATAATTTTATCGGCTCGGAGAAATACCAAATCTCTATTGAGCAAACACGAACCTTTTGAAGATTCTAGAAACGACAATCGTACATGATCGAAGTATATATCTCTACCGTAGCTACTTCTAAAGCGCTCTTCATCTAAGCGCCCAAAAATCACCGGCTCTGATTCTGTATCGTCTGCCCATTTTTGCCGTCTATCAGACAGTCGGGTTTGGCTTTCTGGCGTGAGATATGCCTTGAAACTCTTGGGTTCAAATTTTCGCTGTTGCGCGATCGCATTTTCCTTAAATCCATCAATATAGGAAATTTCTAGCTCTCCACCCTGAGGATTGAGGTGAAGCAAGTGAACAATTTGATAGTGACTTCTTTGATAGTAAAGCTGACGAGCTTCAGACCACTTAAGATAGAGGCTCTTAATATTTATAATATACGGGTAGTCTTGGTCGTTTGCACTCTCATCAAATGAGATGACTTTAATCTGGTCACCATGAAATAAGGAAAATTGTGCTTTACTAAATGAACTACCATCAAATTTCAGTTGATTTTCAGGAATCAATAAAGTTTCACCATATCCCATCTCAAATCTGTGATGAATTTCTGCGTCATTAACTTCAGGACCCACGTAGTAGAGGCGAAGCTCTTTATCTTTAAGTAAAAAGACATCAGCATTTAATTGAGGTGCTTCACAATAATTGACTCGAAATTCTTCAAGAGTGAGAGGCTTAACTAAGCGACAAGAAGCACAGACTCGCCGCTGTTCCATAAATAAACAAATCCGAGCCTGGTCGGAATAATCGCCCCCCATAACAAATTTGCCATGCTCTGAAGCAAGTGGCACCCACAGTGTCCAATTTGTCCCAGCAGAGTCTTCCGGAACTCGGATCTCGTTCGATTCACCTTTGGACAGCCAAAATCCGAGTTCACCTTTATTTTTGGCAAATGTTGCTCTTAGGGGTTCGAGCGACTTTTGCAGATAGTCTTTTAGTCTCCGCTTCCATAAGTCGGTATCACTGTTTGTATCCTGTTGCTTAGTGTCAGGACTTGGGCGTAAATTAAATCGTCTTTGTAACACACATTTTTGATTGTCTCGGTGCGTCAGGACTAATTCAATTGTTTGAATGGTAACCTTTTCTTTATTCTCTATCCATTTTTTACAATTGCCAACCAATAGCTGCTCATTGAGCTTTAGGACTGCACGTCGGTACTGACGAGATGATTCATCAAAGGCAGGCATATAACGGGCAGCATTGCTTGTGGAGTTGCCTTCCCAGAAGCTATTCTCCGTAAAATTTAGTTCTCTAGATTGGGTGGATTTCGGTATTGCTAGATGAGGAGTTTCTTTAGATTGATGAGGCAAAACAAGTAATTGACCAGGAGATAACTTTGACTCACCAATATCCAAATATTCTCCTTCTATAGAAGTCACTTTTTCCAGATAGTATAGTTCGCCTGAATCGCTTTTAGACAACGGTTTGAGTGACCAGAGTGCCCTAGCTCGAACGTTGGGTTTCTCAAGGTGAAATGTCCACTCATTATGTTGCTTTTGCCCAACAATCTTATAGCCCTGATGAATTCGGATTTCTGCCAAGTTATTAATTTGCAAACTTTGCTCTTCAATCTTACCTTGGCTCACTTGCCAAACTACTTGACACTGGCTTCCGTCTGTTCCTGATTTGGGTACACTCGTTACAATCCCAACACATCGGTGATTTTGGATCGCCTCGGGAGGAATAGTTACGTTTCTTATGTCGGGAGGAACTCGGATTTCAATCCATTCGATCCAGAAAATTTCTGCCTCTCGGTTTTCACCAATCGGAGGTCTATCCTGATGTTTTAAGGGAAGCATTGTCAGGGATTCAGCTTGCACCAAAACGCGGAGATTTTCACTCGTGAGACAGGGGACAAATCCATCTCCCTCACGATTGATCCATCCCAGCGATTGCTTGAGACTGATCCGACATCCTGCTTCTATATACTGTTTCTCAGGCAAGTTCAGCCAGCGATCGAGGAACGCTGCCCAGTCTTTGTTTTGAGGGGTAATTTTGTAAGATGGAGGTGTTTCACCGATGACAACGGCGCGTCGCCACTCAGATTCTTTCCACTGGCTGATGTCTAGATCCGCGATTTGTTGATTTGGATAGGGTCTTTGTTTTCTATCCCATTCCACCTTCACCTGACGAGGATAGCCAGGAATTACCATATTTTCCAGAAGGGGGAAGAACCAGTTGCCATGATTGTCTTTTTGGGCACATAACCGTTCATCAGACCGATCGAAAAGTTCGCGCCACTGAATATTCCGATCGTCAAAGGGCAGTCTTAAATCTGGGTAAAATTCATCAAGCGTAGCAGAATTGATGGCATCAGTAACTAGCCTTAGCCCTACCTGACCTGCTTCAAAGTCCGGAGTGACTGAGATGAGCAATCCTACTGACCCCTCTCTACGGTTTTGATAGCTTGCGAGCTTGTCTGCTAACTTTGCGGCATCATCACCCAAAAAATGATACTGCTCAATCAAATAGTTTTCTCCCGGTTGATGAGAAAACCGCCATGCCTTCTCGCCAAATTGCCCGATCGTTTCCTCAATCAAGGTCAAAACAGCAATATTACTACAATGCTGAAGATGGAATAGCTGGGACAGCAAATCGCTGAAATTATGGTCGAGTGGCACCCATTCCTGACAAGCATTTAGTTTAGCGAATACTTCACGCTTTAAGGGTTGGGAGCGTTGACAAAAGATACGAGAAATATCAGCATCCCACAGGCGTAAATTCACCTTATCGGTAATATTCTCGGTATTGCTTGTAGGTAGCAAAGACCAGGTTCGCCGACCATTCTTCCAAGTTTCATCAACTTCGATCTTGTTGATATCTCCTGGTAGAGTTCTGTGGGTTAAGCCTTTGATCGAATACTTATATGATACCCTCCACAATAACTGATTCTCTTCCTTGAACTGCCGAATAGGAAGCTTAACACGATCGCCAGGTTTGAAAGACAAAGACTGATCGGATGAGTAAGTTAGCAGGCACTCAAGCCCACAATCAAAAGTATATCTCTGTTCTATTTCATCAACATCAACTACCACAGCTAGGACGTTTAAAGGGGGATCGCTTGCATGATTCAAGGCACGAATTTCTTTGGGACTTTTCTCAAATAAGTTCTCGACTGCTGTGGTATCAAAATCTTCATAAAATACCCTTGCTGTGAGACGATTGGGATCGTAATTAATTGCCTTGATTACCCAGTTTGCGAGTGGTTGCTCACCGGGCAAAAGCCGTTTCTGCTCGTTTCGGAGTTCCACCACATCAAGGATTGTAGCTCGAATCGTGGTAGTCGCTTGTCTTTTTAATGAGGCGCGACGCAAATTTGCTAAGTCAAAGCCAAGTCCCTTAAAATCATCAGCATTTTCGTCAATATTGCTCAGATAGAGAAATCTGATCACCCATTCTTTGAAGAGTATTGCAAACTGTAACTGTTTATAGGTTTCTTGTGGACTTTTAGCTTTTCTTTGTTGACTCAAGCTATTGCTTTCATGATGAATTTCCTGTATTAACTCTGTATGTTTTTCCAGACGATTGCATATCATTGGTAATAATGCTTCCTGCAACTGTTGACGAGCTGCCCCCGTTTCTTTAAATGTTCTACCATCTGCTTGTGTGGGATACACTCGTTCAAGCATATTTTTGAGATCGTAGATGCTTCCGTATTCGAGCAGGACAGAAGCAAGCAGAATTTGTTCTTCAGCTCGGTTTTCTAAGATGGGGCTGTCTAAAAATTCCAGCAACCGCAATCGATTAAATCGATCGAGATACTTAGCTTGCCCTATACTATTCAGATGATGCTTCAAATCAGAAAATCTTTGTTCTAATGCTTCTGCTTCTGAGGCAATTTCGTAATGACCGATGGTGTCTAACAACTCTAATGTATAAATTAGACGATTCGAGGCAATTTCTTTGGGTTCGCTTCCCCAATCAACATTCTCATCATCTCGTCCCAATTCAATCCATTCATTTGGATGTAACCGCCGTTCTGTCAGGAGAAGTTTGCGATAGTTCACTTTCCAACGGTCTTTTTTGTTGGAGCGTTCGATTTGCCAGTTCAAACGATCGTCTAAACGAGGCGAGTAATCAGGACATAGAAAACGAGTGACTAAGGCTGCTTTCTGCTGTTCTAGAAAACTGTGCTCTTCTCTGACATGGTAATCGTGAACATTACGAATTAAGTTCAGCCAACGCCCTGATAGTTTAGGGCTGCCCGCACTAGGATAAGCATCCAATATCCAGGAAATCAGCACTTCCGGAAGAACGGAATTTAGAAATCGATACTCTTCAGGTTCGAGGTTAGCTCCTTCTTCCTGAACAACCTGTCCGTTATCGCAGATATTAACAAAAATTTGCGGATGAATTGACTCGAACTGTCCAGTACCTGCAAGCCGAATCTGCCGCTGACCAAATTGAAATAATCCCATTAAAGGGGGAGAAAGCTGAGGTGCTTTGCCTTTGTTGTAGCGCCTCTCAACTATGACGCTCACATCTGAAGCATGAGCCAGCAATCGGGCAGCAAATTCCACCCGATTAAAATTGTCTTGCGATAATCTTTGCAGCAATCGAATAGCGACAAATGTACTGCCAATAGTGCGAATGAGTAGCGCTGGTTCATCAGCCACTGGATAGGGTTTATTCGAATGTCTAGTTCGTTCGATCCAAGGAGACAAGAAAATCCATGTATCTTTATTGTTGAGATTAAATCTTGTTCTCTTTTTTACTTTAAAGGGAATTTCTAAGCCTAGCAGATTCAGAAGAGATTTAAACTGAGCTTTTACCTGTTCTGGGATATCCGTTTCAGAACAATTCACTTTTAGAGATCCCGGCAACCTAGTCGGTGGATGCCAGAATTTCGCTAGCTCATCAGCCGTCGTTGATGCATCAATCTGAGATGAAAGTTCCCATAAAGCAATCTGCCAATAGAAAATTGGCAAACCTTCAGTGCGGTTGGGGGTATTTTGAATGCCGACTCGACGGAATGAAGCATCTAGATTATGGCGCTCTTGAGCTGGAGCTTCTCGGATCAAATTACGCAGTTCGCTTAATGTTAGCGATTCCTGCATGATACGCTGGCACTGGCTAATAGCTGTGTATTTTATATTTGGCTCTCTGAATAAGACAATAGCGTAAGTCTGCAAGAGATCTGGTTCTGCTTGCGCTGCAACAGATGCTTGTGTAGCAATTAAAGACCGTAGCTTATCTGGATATTCGATCGATGTTAGCGAGACGATTAATGCAGAAAGCCGAAACGCCATACGACCAAACTGGCACTCTAGCGCCGCTTGAAGGAACTCACTGACAGGTGAAGAGGCTTCATCCTGCTCATTGACTTCTGCTATAAGTTCATCAATTAATCTTTCATGATTTTCAAGTTGGTCAGCAAGAATTGCCAGCACCAGTGTTTCTGGCAAAAACTCTTTCAAGTCAAGATAGGGTGTAGGAGTCAATCGCCGTTCCGGTAAGTGTCGGCTTTCTAGAACGAAAGTCTTGACCGTCTTGATAATTTTCGCAAAGGACTGATTAGATAACGCCAAGTCAATCAGTTGCTGAATTGAGTTCTCTACGCCTTCTGGCACACTCTCAGTTAAATGGTTGAAGTAGCGCTTAATCGTACTCTTAAGTCCAGCAGGAAGGTTTTCTCGATGCAGTGACTTCAGTACAGTAGGCAATGCATAGATTTGCATTCTGTCTTCTGTATGCTTTAGCTCGTTATAGGCTAAGTAGAGTAACTGAGAATCACTTTCTGGATTTTCAAGACTGTCCAGAATTGATAGAAAGGCTTCCGTGTCGGATGGGTTGGCGCTAATGCAGCAGCAAAAATACCATTCAGCAAGCATCAATCATACCTCTAGATGTTGGTCAAAGATGAGTGGGAGTAAATTAGACGGCGTTCACGCCGACAATCTAGGACTTGACGTTCATTCTCCTGCCTTTTTTTTATCTGTTGCCACTCCTGGGGAGTACATAACCCAAAAACGGCACGTTTTTTTGCTTCTAGCTGCAACAGTTCCGTAATGTTGTTTTGACTAGGAGGATTGGCAGCTAGTAGCCAGCAGATGGCAGTAGGAAGGTGACTAGTTGGGGCAGCTTTAAATTGATTTATTGCTCGTTCAATCTTGACTTTCGCTCGAATTGCAAGGGTAAACTGATTGGGATCGTTTTGATTGATAAATTCATTTTCGTTCTCCTTTTGATTCTGATAGAAATGATGCAATGCCTGAAGAGAGGGTGAGCTAAGCGCTAGCTTTTGAAGAAGGCTTTGATTTTTTTTGTCACTTCGAGCCTGTTCTCTTCGCATAAGAGCCAAAAATAAACCTTCTAATTTAAGGTTATTAATATTATAATAATCTGGTGTGATAGCCCATTCTTGGTAAAGTAAATCTATATTAAACCTGTCAATGTCTATGGCATTGACCCAAGCATCCATCAGTAGATCTGAGAGTAAACCAGCATTGGTTGCTATGATTAATGCAGCACGAACTGCGTCTTCAATTGCACTTTCAGCATAAACGCCAACCCATTCATAACTCCATTGAGGAAATAAATTTACAATAAGGTGAAGCAACTGATAGTATGCTTTTTTCTGCATTGTTGGGGCGAGCGCTTGAATATCTAACAGGACATCTCTCGCCGTGATTCCAGAATAAGTATCCTGCCATTCTTTTTCTGAATACTGCTCCTTCAAATTTATATACAAGTCAATGATATTTCTGTATTTTTTTCTTTCTTTATCTAACTTTTCTCGTTTAAAACTGCGAGTCAGGACATGATGCATCCAGCTACAAAACGGTAATCCAGGTTTCCCTTCAATATTGATAAAATCAGTCTGCCCAGTTTTCGGAGATGATATATTGTTTGCGAAAAATAGTCGAGCATCTAGACGCATCAACTCAATAGGGATTTCTTCAGAAATTTCTCGTAATTGGGTTTTAAGTGTTTTAACACGTCGCTCAATATCTTCATCAATCGAACTAATAATATTAATAATAATGGCTAATGCATATGAAGGAAATAACTGGCTTAGTAGAGCTTCGCACCAATTTTTGATTTGTTCGGAATAACCCGTATGGAGTTGCTTGGCATGAATCTCAAAGAAGAAACCTGGTATACTTGAGTTTGGAAAAGAATTCTCCCTTAAACTGTCAGTCACCTTATTGCTTCGATCCACTGCTGCGTCTATAATTTGGGCTTTCTGACAGGGCGCACCGGGATGCCGATTTATATCTATTTGTATCCATTCTCGCTTTGGCAGTACTGAGGCAGACTCATTTACTTTTTGATTTGCTTCTATCGCTTGAGACAAGACAAACTCAACATTTTTTAAACTTTCATAAATTTTAGTTTGCTCGAAGCCAATCAATAGACCAATAAAGCTGCTACGCTGTAATCCCCAGATTGTCCCTATGTCAAAAGGCATGAGTCGGAAAACTTGGCTATCCACAAAATAGGCTGGCTTTCCTGTGGGTTGAGAAGGTGTATAACTGACTGAATTTAATTTATTTTCTAAGTATCGTAGTTCTTGACGAGCGCAGGACTCGGAATAATTCAAGTCTTTTATTTCTTCAACTAAAAACGAGTTATCAGCTCCACTTGTTGAATTTGGGTGAGAACCCGGACGTTTGAATAGATAGCCATCTTGGACGCGCATAAAGATGATGGGGGTGGCAAAATCGCGGTTTCGATACTGCGTATTAAGGGCGATCGCACGGCGACCATTTTGGGCTGCAATATCGACCGGGTCATCTTGAGCTAACCGTTCATAGAAGTGATAAGCAAAGCGACTTGCTGTGACGTTAGTAACTTCGTACTGCATTGCTACAATCACGGGGATATTCTGCTGCACAATCTTGGAGGCAACGCCAACAAAAGCTTGCGAAGCAGACAGCATTCCACCCTCACAGGCTTGCAACATCACAACTCCAGGATGATGTCGGTTAAATAACCCACCGAAGAAACTGGCATCAACCCATAATGCTTCGTCGAACATATCTACTAGAGCAATTTGCCCCACTTCCTCCCCTGCCTTATTCTTGAGGCGACCATGTCCAATAAAGTGAAAAATGTGGGGTTGTTGCTCTAGCACCGCATCAATTGCTTCGGGAGTGGCTGGATTCACAATTGGCAGCAGCTCAACACGATCTGATTGGCTACTTGCTAGTTTTTCTAACACTGCCTGCACTTTTTCATAGACAACTAACCCTAAATCAGAAGAGCCTGTGGGCGCAGCGATCGCCAAGGCAATCTTCAGCTTTTCACCTTGGTTTAACTGAATCGGTGGGGCTGCGTGCCATTGGGCACGGCGGCGGGCGAAGATGAGGTTAGGGTCGGTGTCCATCCAGATTTCACCTAAGTTGGCTTTCCCAGGTAAGCAGGTGAACTCCCAAGGCAATGCCGCCACATCAGGCATACCGCGCTCATCGATATCTAGATCAACCAGCAGCAGTTGCTTTTCCTTCTGCACAACCTGGTAATAGAAGTTGACAAAATCCTGACGCAGCACATCATCAAATAGAACATCAAATAAAGCTTCTCCAATTGTGCGTGCCTTGCTGGAGTCCTTCAGCTCATTGTTGCGAGCCACTTGGAGCAATGGTGTAATTTCTCCCAACTTCTTATAGCTAAATACCCCAGACGGTTCGCCTAGAGATTGATGTTGAGCATCCCACTTTTCTACCTGCACCCGCTCGTAGTTAGCAACGCGAATGCGATAGGTATAGTAAGTTTTAGCCATAGGTTGTCGCCTCTCCAATTCAGTTCACTGACAAATAAGTTGCCTATGTATAACTAGCTGCTTTAGGTAGAGTCAGCGTCCACTCCTCAGCATCACCACGAGCAAATCGGCTTGCTTCTTGATTCTTTTGGCGTAGTAGCTGCTTTAATTGATCTGACAACTCACCGAAGACATCCCGTATATCAGCCGTGAGCCAATTGATATCTGGTTCAGCCCATGCTGTACCCCGTAAACTAATAGATTCAGTTCCCTTCGGTACTTTGAAAACAAGCGCAAATTTCGCTGTCCCAATTTTCTGTAACTCACTCGCCTGAATTCGCCAGTAGCAGTTAGAATTCCCTTCTCCATTCGTCAGGATTTCAGGATGACCAAGTTCATATCGATAGGCTGGAATAGCGAGGAATGCCTTTAAATCATCCTTGTTACCCACATTCGCCTTTAACTCACCGGGAAGCAATTGCAAAAGTTCAGCCAACTGAGAGCTATCCACACCGACATTCCAATCAAAGTTACCATTCAACCCCACTTCCATCCCCACACCAAAACTCATGACGTTCCGCCACTGCTGTGTCGGAAATAGGCTTTGAATGATTGGCTCACCGCTCCCTTTCGGACTAAAATCAAGCTCACAAGTCAATCGCCAGAATTTAGCAGCTCGTTCGGGACGCAAATCGACGGTGTGTGTCATGTAATAGAAGTCAAACTGCTCCCGCATCTGATGCTTGTAGATTTCGTTCAGGTCAGTCCCGTTTTTTTCAAATGTGACTTCTGTAAGCTGAATTAACTTATCTCTAGGATTGCCAAAACTAACCTTTGATTGGCGCAGACTGTCAACGGCTTCTGCCCCCACGCCCAGTTTTGTTCCACCCGCTAAAGTTCCTTCCCACCTTTGAACCTCTTGAAACAGGTCAGATAATAGAGCCTCTGCCTCTTGTAGGTTGGGAGGGGATAGCTCATCACTCATCTCCAGCATCTCCTTGGGATTTCAAACTGATGCGTCAGTTGTTGAGTATGGGCGATGCTGACCAAGAGAGGCTACGACAACACCAGATTGCCCGACAAACAACTAGACAAGTATAACGTCAACATTAGGCAGGGTCAAGATATTCAGATTGGCAATCACTTCTACGTAGAGTGGAATGACGAGGCAATTCCAGCATTACAAAAATCAACCTAATTCTATCCCTATTCGGGCAAAAGCGAATCTTCAACAAGAACATTTTTTATCTTCTCCCTTCGGAAAAAAGTGCGACTGCTCCAAAACAACGCAAAAACTTGACTCTTGAGTTCTCATGGAAATTATCACCTCTAGCTCTAGAAATTACAGCGCCCTTTTGGGTACTATTAGCCAAGACTACTACCTCCGTTGCGATGGTGGCGCTTTTGTAGACACGCTATTCGGAGCAGATTTAACTGAAGCCTACCAAGATGGTTCATTTCAAGCCGCAATCGTGGCTCATAAAGTCGAACTCGTGATCATCTATCCAATGCGACAAGGCTACAAAGCTCGGCGTCATTTAACCTTGGGCGAATTTTATTGTAATGAACTGTTTCAGGAAATTTGGTTCATCCCGTTAAAAAGCTGGATATATGACAATAAAACCAAACAAGAAAATCCCGGTAAAATGCGACCACAAATCGTGTCCCACTTTTTAATGCGGGGTCATTCAATGGATGAGTTTTCCATTCTCATCCGCCCAATTGAACAGGAAGCCTTTTTAAACTGGGAAGGAAATAAGGCTCAACTCTCTAAACAATATGCCAGTGCTAAGGATTATATCAAAACCCAGATTAGCCAAACCATTGTCTCCCAAATTTATACCACAGAAATTGTCAAGTGTGACAAAGGAATTAAACCCTATTTTCATTTAACGTGGAACGTCCGTCAACCCGAAACGGAACTCGAACAGGATGCTATTGAAGTGGCTCAAATCATCGGACAAAAGCACACTGACTTACTCATCCATGAGGTCACAGAAAAAGCGGCGGAGAAAGCTTTAATGGCTCTAGCGGGAAGTCCCTCCAACCAACCAGCTTTACCGCAAACGGCTTGAAGCCGACTTCTGGGCAGAAGGTTAGTCGATTAAGTTACCTCCTGCCCTATTGTCTCATACAAAGGAATACAAAAAATGCGAGACGTTGATGGAATACTCTACCCCAGCGTTACAGAAATTATTGATACAGCCTTTCCGACTAACTGGGAAAAAAAACAGAAACAATACGACTTAATCCATGGGGAAGGTGCTTGGTCTCAACGACGCCAACAACGGGCTTTTGAAGGAACGACATTGCACGCAGCGGCTCAAGACTTTCTCCAGGGAAATGCTTTTCCTGAAATTAATGATGAAATCAGGGAGTATTGGGAAGCTCTCTCTCCCTACTTGCAAACTCTACCACCGTACCACATTATTGCCCTCGAAAAAACCATTGCTCACCGTCCACTTTTTTTTGCCGGTACACCAGATGCTGTCATTGAATTAGAAACGGGAGAGCGCTGGCTTTTGGAATTCAAAACCTTCGATGGCTACCCGATTGGCAACCGAGGTTATCAAGGTGTCTGGCCTCTGTGGAAACGGAAAATGAAAGGGGTAAATTGTCCATCTCTACCAACCTGGGAATGGACAACTCCTATTTTTCGCCGCGCCCTTCTTCAAACGTGGCTGTATAAGTTGGTACTTGATATCAACTATCCCAACTCTCAAGTGCAAAAAATATCAATTTTAGTTGCGACCCATTCACAAGGACTTCAAGAGATTACTTTTCCGTTTCACCTCTGGCAAGACTGTCACACAGAGGCTCTGGCTATCGTCAAAAATTTTAATAATCGCCAAACTTAATAGGTTGGCTCTGACGGCAATTAAAGCCCTTCATAAATAAAGCGACGCCTAAGATGACTTTTCCTCAACCTGACTGCTATCAAGTGTTAAAACACTTAGAGTTTCTCTCTTATCAACCAACCGATAAACTCAACCTCACCTGCTTATTTCATTCCCAGGATTCTCGCAAACGTCTAGACAAAGGTTGTAAACTGAATCGATTAAGCTGGGCGGCTATCGAAACTTATCAATCTTATGGTCGCGGAGTCTATCTGGTGGTTAATGGTGGTGGATATAAGAATAAGGATATCTCACAGGGTCGCGCTGTATTCTATGAACACGACTACCTAGATAAATTAAAGCAGGTGAATTTGTGGCAGGAACTAGAACTTCCTGCACCAACGTTTCAGGTGGATACAGGAGGTCGGTCAATTCACTCCTATTGGGTGTTTGATGAACCAATTGGAGTTGAGCAATGGTGTCATCTTCAGCGTGATTTACTAGAATACGCAGATGCTGACCGCAGCCTCAAAAATCCCGCCCGTCTCATGCGGTTAGCTGGCACTTGGCACATTTTACCCAAGGCTTGGGGAAATTCGGATTGGCTATGCAATTTGTCGCAAATTATTACAGAAACGGGAAGGGTTTATGGTTACGAAAGGCTACGAAATGCTGTACCTCAATTTCAATCCTGTACGAACTCATCTCCTCTTGTGGTTTTACCTAAAACTTCACCGATTCCTAAACCTATAGACTTTCCTAACCCTTTAACCATCCAACATTTCAATCAAATTCCGCTTCCTATTCCCCTAGCAATACCTCTATACTACTGCTGCCGAATAAAAGTGCGATCGCTCCTTGATTCCGGTGTCCCAAAAGGCTCTGGACGCAACAATGCAGCAATAGCTATTGGACTGGAACTGCTCACCGTAGAACGCTATGTGCAGTTAATGAATCAGCCTTTTTCGGACAGTGCTAGGCAATTGTTCAGTGGTTTCTGTACGCGCTCATTCATGACACCGGAAGAAGATGCTGAGCGCTGGAACTGGTGCTATGCTCAAAAGACTTCGATTACACAATCGCTGCAAAAGCATATCCGATATTGCATCCGCACTTGGTACTGGCAAGTTGTTAAAAATAAAAACAACATTATTGTTTCAGATTATAACCCGGTAAATGAGACATGAATTAGTAGTAGTATCGTTCTTATGTCACCCTAGGAGAAGTATAATAAGCAAAAATGGCTGAAATCTCAACTCCTATGAATGCAGAAGATACCTGGCTTGGTATTGACCCTGGACTAGCTACCGTCGGCTGGTCAATTTTAACAACAGACAGTAACGGGACGGTCTGTCTGATTGACTACGGAACAATTGAAACAGAGAAAACCTTATCAACTCCGGAACGCTTAGCTGAATTGGAGGAGGATTTGGTCACATTGATGGAAGAGTTTGAACCTACTAAGGCGGCATTAGAAATGCCCTTTTTTTCCCGACAAATCAAGGCAGCCGGGGGAGTTTTACAGGCGGTTGGAATTATCAACTTGGTTTGCTATCGGGAAGCTGAGATTATTCCAGTTTTGCTGCATCAATCGAGTTGGAAAGCCCATCTGGGCGATGGGCGAGCGTCTAAAGGTGAAGTCGCTGAAATCTTGAGTGCGCTGTTTGATTTAGAGAATCTTCCCGTTGATGATTCAGTGGATGCGATTGGGATTGGTTATGCTGGCTTATGTGGGTTGACTAACAATATTTCTTAGCGTTTTCATCTTTAAGTAGGTTGGTGGAAATAAACTCAACTATATTAAATTATGTAAACAAGCCTCAAACTCTTACAAAGGACGAATGACGATTCTGGCGGAGGACAGCGTGGGGCTTCCGGCGTATCATATTTACCAGACTGTCCCAGTTTCGGACAGCTTGTGGAACTGAGATGAACTGCCCAGCTCAAACATTAACTGATGACCGACCCCAAGGATTACGACGTCGTTATGGGTGGACAAACACCCAATCCTATCGGCTCCTTAGTTTTAGGAGGAATTGACGGAGTTCAACAACAACTTGCCAGTTCTAGTGAGGAAACCCGATGTGCTGCTCTTTTCAAAGCATTGGAATACCCAGACCAAGGGAAAACCCTTGTCATCAAAGCATTGCACGATTCGGCGTGGCAGGTACGGTGGACAGCGTATCGCTTGCTGATGCGCCTGGAGGAAGTCGATGACATTCGCAAAGCGGACGCAGGCGAAGCCAAATATTGCCAGCACTACCCAGATTTTAGGCGTTCTGAATCAACTGAAGTACATTCACTTGCCAAAAATCACCTGAAGTCCTATCTGGAGGAAGAACTGGAGCAGTACAGCGGTGCTATTGTCGGTACTGATTTCCCCGTGAGTGTAGCGCCTAACCACGATAGGATTGCCGATGTTGTTGCTATATTCCCAACCGGGTATATGGTTGCGTTAATGGTAGCAACGGAACCCATCAAACCCCAAGAATTAAACTATCAATCAATGGCATTGTTTAATGCTGGAGTTGATGTCATCTGGTGGTTAGGCGAAAAAGCGGATACCTTGAGGAATAGGCAATGGTCATTCCAATACTGTGATTGGACTTATATTTTGAATCTCTCAACCTGTCCAATTACCGACAACAGAGAACAATCTGAGGTAGAGTTTAATGAATTAAGTAAATATAGTTTTAATCATTTAACTGACAAGGTTAAAAGGATTAATTGGCTCCTCCAGTATATAAATTTTGGGAGTTATCCGGAGGAGTTGATGGTAGAAAAAGAATCCTTACAAAATTTATTACAAAGTGGTCAAAGCACCAACGGGTTGGGTCACTCAATTTTTATCCGAGCCATTCGACAAACTTTCCACACTTGGAGACGGCTGAACAATGCCCAGTTAAAACGAGGGTTGCTAATTCAGAATAAAGGGATAAGAAGTTTTGGCGGCGTGCTGGGTTCGCTCAACAGTCATAACCATCATACCAGAGTAACAGCGATCGCTAAGATGAATGATGGATATTGGCAAGTCACAGACGATGAGCAACTGATGAATTATTATTTGGGGTTCCCGCGCAAGTTATTCCCTCCAAGTGGTGTTCAAGCCATGAAACAAAGAGCTCATGCTATTGCCCAAATTAAGGCAGCATCCCAGGCTTTGATGGCTAAGGATTGATTGTTGGTAAGTCTATTTTTACCAATTCTTACGTCTTTTTACGTTTATATTTTTACCCTTCGCTTCACTCAATCAGATGCTTTTTACTTACCCAATGCTATCGCGACTGCTCAAAAAAGCGCGAAACAATTTGTAATAACTGACTATGACCCCAGCAACCGTCGAACAAGCCACCTTCCTACAAAACGCCACTATCCAACAACACAACTTATCTGCCCTCAATAAAACCCGCATCCGCTTCAAAATTGGACTGAAAAACACCACCCGCAAAACTGCACCCAAGTGGCAGCAAATTCTCAAAGCGAATACTGCAAAAACAGACGGCGAAGAACATACATCCTCTGACTTAGAAAAAGTCACCCGTTCCGAAGTCGGATTGCGGGGAATCTCCTGCTTCAAAGCCCTTGATGAAGCCACAACCCAACTGCGACGTGAAATCGATTCAATTAAAGATTGGATGACCCTTGATGATGGCGATTATATCTGCACTATAGAACTGGCACCCTTAGTCTGGCAACGGCTGATAGAAATTCGAGACGTTCTTGCCCCCTCTCTGCGCCAAGAACTCAAACAAAAGTATGCATCTGGACGAGCAGAATTTGAAAGTCGTATTGAAGAATTCCTCAGCGCCCAAGCGTGGAACCTCACAGATGATGAGCGGGAAGTAGCCCGCACTGAATTAATCACTAAGTTTCCCAAGTTTGAAGAGTTAGAAGATTACCTACAAGTCATCATTGGTCGCCCAGTTATTATCCCGGCTTTATCCGAACAACTCAACCAAGAACAAGCCGATTGTTTAAACCGAATTACTCAATTTATCGCCGAATATGACTCTAATCTCCAAGCCAGTCTCGAAAAAGCTGCCATTGCTGGCGGTCAGCAACTCGCTGTTCAACTGCTCGAAGATTTGAGCCAATGGGAACCGGGTAAAAAGCCGGCTCGATTCCGCAAACGAATTGAAAAACATCTGCAAAAAATTCAGGTTCTCATTGGCAATGCTAGCCCGAATAGTTCTTCCACCTTAGCACAACTCATGGAGCGCATCCAAAAGGTCTTAGAAACTGCCTCAGTCGATGCTAAAAAGCTCGATTCCCAGGGCAAAGGAGCGCTCCAAGAAAAAATGAATCAAATCTACCAGCGACTGCTGGGAGAACAGCGAAAACTCATAGAACTGGCTCAAGAAGAAGGACTTGATCGCTCTGAATGGGTAATTTTCAACGGTAATTCGTGATTGGTTACCCATGACTGTTTTTTCGGTTTTTTCCCAAAGTAAGCCAATTTTTGCTGACAAAAATTATGTCTCATTTTTCATCAATTACCACAAAACTAACTGACTCGGAAGCTCTCACCCAAGGTCTAACGAACCTGCTGGCTGCCAAGGGAATCAAGGCTCAACTTGAAGTTCATGATTCTCCCGTCAAGTTAATTAGCGACTATTCCCGCCGCGATATCGCCTATGGACAAATCGTCATTCGGCGCACCTATTTGAATACTCCGTCTCACTCGGCTTTGTTAGATGTAGGTTTCCTTTGGGATGAACAAGAAGGAGGGTTTCAACTCCAAGCTGACCCTTGGGATTTTAATCAGAATGCTTTAGGGAAAGCCTTTACTAAAGACGTGAAGGGTGGCTATAGTTCTCCGGTCAATACCTTTGTTGATGAAGTGCAACTTGCCCACGATCGCGCTTACATCAACATCCATTATCCTCCAGAACTCTGGAACTACACGGAAACCGCTCTAGAAGACGGCTCAACCCGGATTACCCTTAGCCAAAAACCCAGTCTGACTGAATCCGTTGAAGCTACGGCTACTTGGTAATTCACTACCTGTCCAACCACCCATGAAGGAGGTGCTTCCTTGCATCTCCTTTGCTTTTTTTTACTAATGGAACAAATGATGAACTCCCCAACTCAAATTCAAATCACTCTCAAAGCCGGACAACCTCTGAAAGTGGAAGTTCTTAATGCCCAAGGTTCGACTTGTACAAAACTCACACAGGCTTTGGATAAATTAGGAACTGCCTCCACAACCCTTAAACCGGAATACTACCAAGACTCCTCTGTTACCCTCACCGACCACATCAATATTGGAGAATAATATGGCACTGGACACTCAAGAAATCCGGCGACTGTTCAATGCCGGAATTGCCACCGTTGCGATTAATAGTCCCACCAGTTGCGAATTAGCGGTCACGGATAAAATTGCCAGTGACATTGCTGATTTGGCAGGAAATAGACCCTTTGAGTTCTACATCTGGGATTTAGCCAAAGGGCTTCAGAAAGTTGAACCAACAACCAGAAATAGTCAAATTACAGGCTTCAAAAAGTCTCCGGCGGCTAACTATAAAGCCCAAGGACATCCTGTTGAAGCATTACTCAAACATATCGAAGCCGAATGTCAGTCTTCCTCCCCCAATCGGACTCTGTTTCTGATTAAAGACTTGTACCCCTTTGTCGGTGGGATTAATCCCAATCCCGTTCTCGTGCGACTGGCGATCGATTCTTGGACGGCTGCCAAGCGATCGCCTAACCGAATTATCATCCTACATGACAACCTCATCACCCCAAGAGCCTTTGAAGATTTAGTGGTCGATTTGGAAAATCCCCTTCCCTCTGAGGTGGAAACGGAAACTATTCTGTCCTACCGAATTCAAGCACTGCAAAAAAGTGCCAGAGGGCAAAGCGTGGAGTTTCCGGTTGAACTGGACGCCAAAAACCATAAGCGATTGGTTCGCGCCCTCCTGGGAATGACACAAGAGGCGGCTGATGATATTATTCAGTACTGCGCCGTCACCCATGGACGCCTGGATGAAACGACTATTGAGGTGGTCAACCAACTCAAAACCCGGAAGTATGCAATCCGGGGAATTGAATACGCCCCTGCGCCGGATGTGGAAGTTCAGGGATTGCCCTTTCTCAAAGAATGGGCGACAACAATTACACCCTTGCTAGAACCCGAAGCCCAAGAACTTTATAACATCCCATTCCCCAAAGGAGCATTAATTGTCGGCGTTGGGGGTACAGGTAAAAGTCTTTCGGTGAAGTGTTTTGCCAAAGAATGGGGATTGCCTGTGATTGTAATGGATACAGGCAAGCTGATGACCAAGGATTTGGGTGGATCTGAATCCAATCTCAGAGACGCGATCGCGGCGGCTGAGAGTATGGCACCGTGCATTTTATTTATTGACGAGATGGATAAGATGTTTCCGGGTAGTAGTGGGAATGAAACTGATGGCGGTACAAGTCAGCGGATGTTCGGCTATTTCCTAAAATGGTTCCAAGAACGAAGTGCATCGGTCTTTGTTGCGGCAACAGCTAACCGCCCCTGGGGATTTAAGCCGGAACTGCTGAGGCGCTTCTCCCGCGTCTGGTATGTCCCCTTACCCAATACTGAAGCCAGAGAACAAATCTGGAGAGTCCAACTCCAGTACTACAAACTTTCTCTGAGTCAAGCGGATATTTCTCGATTAGCGATCGCCTCGGCGGGATTCACGGGTGCTGAGATTCGGAATATCACTGAATCCTGTGCCAGTATTGCTTACGCCCAGCAGCGTCCTACTCAGGTAACTACGGAAGAACTGCTCCGCCAAGGGAGCATCAAACCCCCACAGTTTATTAACTCTCAAGAACTCGAAGCTTTAGAAGAGTGGGTGCGTTCTGGACAAGCTCATTGGGCGGCACCTGACCCGCGAACGAGTACCCATCCAGAAGTTACGGATCGTCAGGTTTCTTGGGAGCGAAATATCATTTTTCCCGATTCATCTGAGTTTAATTAATCCGGTTCATGGTTCATGGTTGATTAAAAAGCCATGAACTATGAACTCTGAATCATCAACATTAGACTTCACCGCCCTGGCGTTCAATTTAACTAATATTAAACGCACCCTCATGATTGACAAAAGTCTCGCCATTACTCACAAATCCTTAATCAAAGTAGACCCACAGACCAATGCCAACAAATTTTGGCAAGCTTGGCTAATGCCCGATGGCAATTTGTACGTCGAGTATGGACGAGTTAATTATTCAGCCAGAAGCCATGTTTACCCTTGTAGCTCTGTAACGGTTGCTGAGCAGAAACTCGCCTATCTCCTTAGTAGTAAGCTCAGCAAAGGCTATCAAGAAGCTATCGTTGAATCCAATAATTTACAACAATTAGACTGGAGTTATTTTGGAGATAATGCTAAAACATTCCAAGAAAAACTGGCTCAAATTACTTCATTAGCAGATAAAATTGCTGACCATACCTCCCTTAATTTTGATGCCATCCAAGGTGTATTTACATCACAACTCGGTATCATTTCTCCTCAGACTATACGCCAAGCAATCCCAGCACTCCAACAAGTCTCGCTTCACCTAGCTAACCCCCAATCTCGTCAATTTAATCATGCCGTTGCCGACTATCTCACTCTTATTCCTCTAACCGTAGGGATGAAGCTAGATGCACGTTCCCTACTGGGAAATCCCGAAAAGATTGCAACTCAACGAAGAGTTTTATCCCAACTAGAAAAGGCACTTGATTTAATCAGCCAACTCCGTCAAGAAATGCTAAACGAAGCAGTTAAATCCCCTAAGAACTCTACAGAGCTTGGTGGATCTCTTGGGGAGTCTTTCTCGTTGACCCTCCTAAAAAGCCTTCTCAAACAGCAGAAGATTTCCGCTCTACACACATCTGTTGGACAAATAAAGGCTGCTAGCATTTTTTCTAGATAGACCACAACTGAACGGCATCAGTCCACTCATCAGGAGATAACGCTTCCTGAACAGGGTTGAAAGAGTGGATGAATCCCTTAAAAAATTGACCTTATTCGACTTGCACTCAATCATGAAAATTGCCAGATATCGCCTCAACCGAAAATCTGGACTCATCTACAGAACGCTAAACAACTCTTCCTATTTAGAAAAAATAGGAAACACGCTCACAGGCATAATTCTCCACGCCACTCCTATCACCTTTGGCGAACCTTTTCCCCATATGCCGCCCCAAGAGTGGATTGGACTATGCTTTATCGATTTCCAATATAATTGGGCTTACGCCCTGTTAAATAGCGGCAAATCCAATGCTTTAGCCCCTTTTTTAAACTACAGGAATTCGGTCAAAAATCTAGCCAATGTCGTTACAAAAATTACTTTGTCCCCACAAAGGTCAAAGAATGGTTCTCTGTGGTATAGTTACGCCTTTGCTGCCCAACCTTTATCCGACCAACGAGTAACAGAAATTCTCCTCAACCTTCCGGCTCTTCCCCTGATTGACCCAGACGTAAATTTAGACTTTCCTAAACCATCTGAGCCAATTCTCGATTCCCTAGAACCTGATGAGCGAACGAAATTTATCATCTGGAACGAAACCCTCTCTACCACCAATCGTCTACCCAGCGATGACACCTCTTTTTGAACAATGAATACTCCTCGTTTTTTTGCGGCATTTGGTAAGGGAGACTTCATCAAATACCAAGGCAAACGTTTGGGGTTTTGGGACGTAATCGGATCTGGGATTACCCCCTACGGCTATATATATTCCTTAGCTTATCAGCACGCCGTATTTCCCGATCCTACTATTCCCTTATTCGGCGATTGTGGTGCGTGGACTTATCGAAAGCAAGACACTCCAACTCTTTTCCAAGACATTGTTGATGCACAATGGGCGATTCGCTCTTACCAAAAACGTTTACACCCCAACCAGGAAACCTATGTCACTGCACCCGACCATATTTTATTCGCCAATCTCAGCCGCTGCCAACGCGAAGCCAGAAGGGAATTTAACTGGATTAACGCCCATAACTTCTTCAAACTTGCCAAAACCCAGTTGCCTCATACAACTCCTGTCGCTGTTGCTCATGGATTATCGATTTCTGAAAGAATCCGCGCCGCCTTGGACTTGGTTGAACTAGGCTACAAGCTAATCGGATTGGGGGGACTCGCTACTATTGGCAACGTCTCCCACGCCCTAACTATTATTCAAACCGTTGCTAACCAACTCCCCCGTTCGACTTCCCTGCACATCTTCGGACTATGCGCCCCACGCTATGCTAAAGCCTTTGCCCAACTTCCAAGGGTGTACTCATTTGATGGCTCAACCCATATCAGAGAAGCTTTTCAGGGTAATTTCCTGCAAACGGTTGAGGACAAACTCGTCAGACACCGCACTGAAAAAGAAAGAATTACTATTCCCCTGTGCCACTGCTATCCCTGTCGCCACCTTAAGAAATTGGGAATCGAACCCCGCTGTTGCAACACGAGACCTAATAACTTGGGGCGAGTTGTACATAATCTCAAAAGTCTGGTAACTGCTCAAAGAAACGCCCAGACGAACCGTCAGATCTTACTGATTGCTGGGGTGGCGAAAAAGCTCAACTATAAAGCACCTGCTATTGAACTGTATTGCTCACCGCTATTCAAGGCAACCCGACGTTACGCCGATGCTACAGCCAATGAATTTTATCTGCTCAGCGCCCTCCACGGTGTTGTACATCCACAGCAAATTCTTGAACCCTACGAGTGCAATCCCTACAAACTAAGCCCTTTTCAACGACGCGCTTGGTGCAACAAGGTGATCAATCAACTGAGAGCGATCGCACCCTTGGGCGCTGAGTTTGTCATTTTAGGGGGACGCCAATATTACGCAGGCATTATTGAACCGTTAGAAGCTGCCCAACTCTACACCGTTACTACCCCACTCGCTGGTCTCGCCATTGGCAGGAAACTGCACTGGCTTAAGGTTAACACACCTTCATTTCGGCAGCTTTCCTTAGGACTTTAGATTGACCAATCTAAACCCTCGATATCTGATAAGTAAGGAGAATAGATAATGGTTAATCCAGCTATCAATTCAAACGGGAATACGGTTAAACATATTGCCTGCCAACGGAATCTTTGTGAAAGAGAAATTGGCATAGAAATAGACGTTTTCCCCCACGCGGATTGGTCAAACTTGAAAAATCCCAAATTTAATTACCTGCAAGACGTTATTAAACGTAACGAATCTAGCGGAAACCGTCAAGACTGCCAACGATATCGCATTGTCGCCGCTCAGATAGTTCCCCCCTTCGATTTTGATGAACCCCCAACCTGGCTCTACGGACTCAAGCCGATTAATTATAAAGGCAAACTTTCTGTTAGAGAGATTGACTGGTACGGTGAAGATGAAATCTGCGCCTCATCTGAAGAGAGTTTACTTGGCGATATTGAGTTTTAGGATTTTCAGTTATGTCAAAACCAGCCCATCCCAGACAATCTCTCTCTTCTAATAACTCTCCTGCGGATAAGAATAGCAATCCAGACTCTCATTCCCTGGAGGAAAACACGACGGCAGACGAAAGTTACAACTTCCAGAAAACCCGAATCATTATTCATTTAGAACTTCTCCCCAGCTCTGAAGATAACCAAAACCGACTTGTAAACATTGGAGTGGGAATCAAGAACGACCCGCCACTTTTGGCGACAACAACACTATCTTCCCTAAACCTACCTCCCGTTATTCAACAGATGCTGGAGGAGCTACAATCGCAAATGCCAGAAAGAGCATTAGCGGCAAGTGAGAGAAAGATGTGGCGGCAAAAACAGGAAGACGGACAACGACAAAGAACGGTTAAACCGACTCCAAAACCCTGCAAGTTACCCCCAGCTCAACCTATTCATTTGCCGGATTCCCAATCCCTTGAAGCCCAACACCAATTAACGCTTTTCTAACCTCATTTTAATCATGCCCAAAATTCTCCTCGAAGGTCAGGAAATTATCCTGACTCCCGAACAAGCTGCTACAGACCAAGCCATCACGGATACCCTGCTTCCCTTCTATCCAGATATTGCCAATGCTACCTTTAAACGCACCGAAAACGAAGGCGAAACCCTAATTGAAATTGTCAAACGACCTGGGACAAAAGGCAACATTTACACTCCCCTTCAGATTCTGAAGGATTCACCAGAATACATTAATCCAGTGATTCTCTTGGCTGTACAACTTAAAGCCCTAGAAATCCAAGGCGCATTAACCCTCGAAACTCTCATTCTGCTTCAGCCAACACTACAAAATACTACTCAATTCGGGGAGAAAGAATCTACGGAAATCAAACGTGTTGCCTCTGCTCTAAAATCAGCTTCACCCATTCCTGCTAAAACTCCAATTCTTGGCTTTTGATACTGATTGTAAGCCGTGAATTTTGAATGGTTTTGACTCCGATTGTCACCTACACTAAAGCCCTCGAATCGTTGAATTTATTCTCCATACCCCTCTCGCTAGAAGAGGGAATGGACTACTTACAAAAGCTTTCGCAACAAGTTATTATCCTGTCGCTGTATCGGGAGTACTTTCCGGCTGAGTGGACTCAATCAACGGCAAGTACCCAACAGTATTCCGATGCTATCCAATGCTCTCACAGTCCCAAAGAAATGGAATTCCTCCGGTTAGTTGAAGAACGACTCTTTCCCATCGGACTTGAATGGGAATCGGTTGAGGCGCTGGAGGAACGCCTATCTTATATCACCGTTTATCCCCACGATTTGGATTGGTATCAACGGGGAATTGATGAGTTCGATGAATTTCACCAATTCCTTATCCACCTTTTAAGTCAGGAATTCCCTGTTTCGTTATGGCAAGAGCAGTTTGGCATAACGCCCAACTTCGTCCTACCTGTAGAACAACTGGATTTTGAAAAGCTGGAAACTCTCTGCCGACAAGCCCCTGAACCCTTAAGCTATTTGTACGAAGTCCTGAGTATTGTAGACCATTCTACCAACTGTATTTGGCTTGATTCGTGTTGGGAATGCGTGGAATATTTTTCTTGGTCAAGGGAAAGCTTGGACTTTTTAACCGAACAGTGGAAACTCGCGTTGCATCTCTGGGATAAGGAAAGCCGACTAAGAAGCTGGATTGAAGAAGATAAGATTCGATATTTGCAGCTCATTGACCTCTGGAATCAAGCTAAAAAATCATGATACCAACTGTTAATACTCCCTCTACGTCCCTACTGCCAATTCTACCTTCCATCAATACATCGACTCTTGCCAATTCCCTTGCTGACACAGCAGGGCAACACCAATCCTTATGTCAATTGCTCATCCTGGATGGGCAGTATATCGTCCGATACCAAGAGGGAGAAGCAACAATAACCAAACTTATCTCCCCTACTGCCGTTCGTCAAGCCTTCACTCATCTGCCCATTGACTCAGGATTCTTGCCCCCTGGTGTTATCCGCTGGGGTAGTGGTTCAGAGGGCGATTGGCTGGTTAAGTTCGTTCCCCCTAACCGCTACCCAATCTGCTGCATTCTTGCTGACAAACCCCTCACACTGGATATCCCCCTGCCGGGTTTGATTTTCCTGGGAAAGGGAAATCGTTACTATCTCTGGGCGGTGAAGTCTCGCCACTTCGACTGTCTCGCCCCAGTTTTCCACGTTCCCCTACCGAATGTTTCCCCTTCAGGGGCGATTTGCTTTGGTTCTAACTCTGTTCCCAATGCTGCTTCAGCTACCCTCGACCACGTTTGGCAGCTTTTTCTCTCTAGTCCATTTAATGGGGATAGTGCCAGTGGGAAATCAAAAGCTTACCCCAATGATGTGCGATCGCACCTTATTACTCTACAGGATGCTGGGAAGAAAAAATACCCACTCCGCGACTTGATCCCATATCGTTCTTATCGGTCTGCTCTAGAATGCGATACTCCTCAGGCTGGCACGGTCGAGGAGGTCATCAACCGAATCCTTTCATGAATAATACCATCACTCTACCACCTTTGGTGCAGTATCTGACTGCCCAATCAGATAAACTACCGCCTATCCAGGCTCAGATGGTTGAGTACGTGATAGCTGGTAATGGCGTCTTTAAACGAGGTAAGCGAGTTGGTTTAGAGGTAATGATTCCCATTGCTGAATGTCCAATTGGGGGACTTGCGCCGATTCAACCCTACTTGCATCTAGATTACCCCAAAGTACCTGAGCAATTGTTCACAGAAATGCTCGTGCGCTCTCAAGAAGCCTATCCGAATGAAATTCTGTTTTATCTGTACGGGTTGAATGGGCAATGGCAACTGGATATCCCGGCTCAAACGGCTACTCCGACCTCGGTTCAACCTGTACTCGGAGCATCTTACCACAATACTTTGATTGAGGTTCACTCTCACCCGACTCTAAGTGCTGATTTCTCCTCGACAGACGACGCTGATGAGACGGGATTTCGGATTTTTGGAGTCTTGGGGACTCTCTTTTCCCAGCCGACGTTTCGGCTGCGAGTTGGGTTATATGGTGACTTTTGGCATATCCCAGCTCATTGGATATTTCAAATGCCTCAGCTAATTTTGGATAGAACGACTGAGAAACAATAATGATAGATTCAGAATACAGCCAAGCCCTACCTGTCATGGTAGGAGATTATCGGTATGTGCAATTTATCCTTGTAGGATGTGGGGGAACGGGCGGGTTTCTCTCTCCCAGCCTGGCTCGTTTAATTCTCGCCCTTAACCAAAGGGGAAAGAAGACTTTTGCTACTTTCGTTGACGCGGATAACGTTGAGTCTAAAAATATACCCCGGCAAAACTTTGTCCAAGCTGAGATGGGATTCAATAAAGCTCAAGTGTTGGCTCGACGGTACAGTCTGGCTTATGGACTGGAAATTCGGGCAATTGCTTCTTCGTTTGAAGCGGAAATGGTTAAGCCAGAATGGGGGAAACTGACTGTTGTTATTGGAGCTGTGGACAGTGCGGCGGCACGAACTGAAATTGCCAAAACTTTGGAGATTAATCTAAACTATCAAGTTCCTAATATTTGGTGGCTGGATTGCGGTAATCAGGGTAACGGGATACCAGCGGGTCAAGTGCTATTGGGTTCTACTGATTCTCTGACGCTTCAAAATGCTTTTAATCACCCCGATACACCAAATTTTTGCGTCAACCTACCGTCTCCTAGTGTAGTAGCGCCGACCTTATTAATGCCTGAAAAAGAAGCTCTGCAATCAAGTCGTTTATCTTGTGCGGAAATGGCTAGGTTAAATCAACAAGCTCTGTTCATTAATCAACGAGTTGCCGCTGAAGCGATAGAGATGTTGGCACAACTAACTCTTAGCAGGGGACTGAAGCGTTTTGCTACCTATTTTCATGCCGGAGTTGGTAGCAGCCGTTCTGTGTACAGTTCGCCTAATACGCTGGTCAATTTTTTTAAGGAAAGTTAATACCAAAGACGATATGTTTTATTCATTTGCATCATGAGAGCAACCTCAGCATCGGCTTGGTCAGTTATTTCCATGCAACCCCAATTAGAACTTCTGCACAACTGTCTGTCTCAACAGGAAGGTATAAGCGTAAAAACTCAAATTGTCACAGCTATTCTTTATCCCTTGTCTCCATCTCCACCCCCTCAATTCGGGGACTTTCAAGTTGGGGCAATTGTTCAACGCGATCGCTATTATGGTATCGTGGCTAAGATAGAGACCAATTCCTATCGACCCATCACTATTGTCTGGGATAGTACGCCTGATGAAAAATCAGATTGTTTTGCTTACACAACGGATGAAATTCGCGTACTTCACATCAAACCTCTACCCAAATTTATTCCCCATCAAACGTTTATTTGTCTACCGCCAAAGACAGTCATTCAGCTAGAAGATGGGGAAATTTTGATGTTCAGCCAACCCAGTTATTTCGGGGTTGAGGCTGTCGAGAAGGATAGCGATCGCATCACGATAAGCAATCGCTGTGAACGACTGATAGTCCCACTTTCTAGTTTTCCTGGTTTTGCTATAGCTTGTACTGTACAATTACCGGATAAAGCCAAGTTAGAAGCGGCATCAAGAAGCCTTTCCCCATCTGATCTGAGGATTCGCTGCAAACTTTGGCTGTCGCTTTCTGCTGCCATTAATCTTCTAGAAATAGTTTACATCAATCCTGACTATCAAGATGAGTTAAAATTAAGGCTGATTGATAAGCTCAATCAAAGTGAATGGGGAAAAGAGTACACAATTTGTGACTTAAATGCGGCTTGGGGACAAGCTTGGCAGCAGCATCTTGACCAATTGATGAATAGCCAAGGATTGTACGGACTTAAACCCGGAGATTTAGTGATCAAAGAAGGTTGGAAAAGTCCAGGAACTGTAGTTAGTGTTAATTTTAATTTCAGTAAGTCTTTCACTATACAATGCCACGATACAACCAAAAGTTACAACCGTGGTGAACTCAGTAAAGTTGAAACAGTTTCCCTTTCTGCCAATGTCGTTTATCAACTTGCCGAAGACAAAGGTTATTTTCAAGTAGGAATTGGCTTCCGTACCAAAGCTTTAGCTAAGGCTTGGCTAAAACCCATCAAGCGGCTAGTGGGTCGGCTTTCCAACTTGCAGCGAATTGATTGTCCAGACTATGGGTTGACCGGGAAAAAATGGGAATATTCGGTTGAACGTCCTCGCCACAAGACTCTCTCGAAACGATTAGAGTATCTAAACAAGGTGGCTGACCTAAATCTTGAAGAACTTCCTCGTTAATTCTAATGTGGAAATGTTTATACTATTTTTTTAATAGCTCTATAAAACTTTGATTTCGGGGAAAAACGTAAGCCTTGACATCCCATTTATCAGTTGGACTGCCGCCAACAATCAGCAGTAGTGGTTCTGGGCATTGATAAAGCACTGAGAAAGCAATCCTCTTCATTTGCTTAATATCTGTTTGACTAGGATGAGGAGACTCATACGGATGAAAATGCCACTCACCTAGATAATATTGCTTGTTTTGATTCCATAGGTGATTCAGCCATCCTTGAAGACCAGATGTACCTCGGTTGAACCAGTTGCTACCGCTACGGGAGTCTGACGGGACACCAGAGACGGCTGTTATCACCGCGCAACTTTCTAACTCGGTGTAGAAGCCGACCAGAATTCCTCCGGTTTCATTAGTACCGGCACGGATACACATTTTCAAAAGTTGGGATAGCTTCTCCTCGGCTATCTTGAGTCCAAACCTGCGGTTATCAGACCAATACTCCAGGTCAGCCATATGCTACATCAGGATACACTCGGCGAACACCGACAAAACCCGGATTTCTCACAAAAAGATGAAAAAAGGGGTCAAAATATGCCAAAATATAGATATACCAAGCATTTCGGCAATTTAAGTCAATGACCCCACCATTAACAGATTGTATCCCAAAACAGTTCAAATTTAAACCCGTAAAATCTCGTCAGGTAATTGCCGATTTCCAGGGTGGAACCGTAACATCAGATGCGGGGTTAACATTGATTGCCGATTTAGACCGAAAACTGCAAATTACATCTCGCTTCGCCGCATGTTTTACCGATTACAGACAAGCCAATCGTATTGACCACTCCGTAGAAAGTCTAGTGGCACAAAGACTGTATGGGTTAGTACAGGGATATGAAGATGTAAACGACCATGAGCAATTACGTCATGACCCGATGTTCGGCTTGGCTTTAGGAAAAATTATAGGAGAGGGAAGGCAACCTGTAGTTCTAGCCGGAAAAAGCACACTCAATCGTTTAGAACATTGTCCAGAAACAGTAACCAACCGAGTGGAGAGCAGATATCATCGAATTGGACACAACGCATCGGCGATAGAAAAACTGTTCGTAGAATGGTTTTTAGAATCATACAACCAACCGCCCAAAGAAATAATATTGGACTTGGATGTGACGGATGACCAAGTACATGGGGAACAGGAAAAGGCTTTTTTCAACACCTATTATAATGGATTTTGTTACGCCCCACTGTATATCTTCTGTGGGAAACACTTACTGGTTGCTAAACTACGCCCCTCAAACGTAGATCCGGCAGATGGTGCATTAGAAGAACTAAAGCGAGTGATTAAGCAGATACGTAGCCGTTGGTCAAATGTGGGCGTACTCGTGCGTGGAGATAGCGCTTATGCACGAGAAGAAATCATGGAGTGGTGTGAATCTCAAGTCGGAGTCGATTATGTGTTTGGGTTGAGCAAGAATAACCGACTCATGCAAATGACCATGGAAACCCAGAAAAAAGCCCGTGCCAGTTATGAACACCACAAGCAAAGGGTGGAAAGTTTCTTAGAAACATTGTTTAATCCGGAAACTAAATTCCCCGAAGTCGAAAATCTGGTTAGCCCTTATGTATTGTACCGCTCAATCAATTACCAGACCCAGAAGTCTTGGAGTCGCCCTCGACGTGTAGTGGCGAAAGTTGAATCGAATCACACCGATGTCAAGGTGAGATTTGTGGTCACGTCAATTTCTACGAAAAAAGTCCCTCCAGGGGAACTCTATAGGCAAAAATACTGTCCGCGAGGGGAAATGGAGAATCGCTTCAAAGAACAACAGCTTGAGCTGTTTAGCGACCGAACATCCACCCATAGTTTTGAGGGGAATCAACTGCGATTGTGGTTTTCGTCAGTTGCTTACGTTCTCATGAATGCGCTACGAGGAAGATGTTTGGCAGCGACAGACTTACGCTCGGCTCAAGTCGGGACAATTCGGACTAAATTGCTGAAACTTGGCGCCCGACTACGAGTAAGTGTGAGACGAGTGTTAATTTCAATAAGTAGTGGTTGCCCCTATAAAGACATTTTTGCCACAGCTCATAGGTGCTTACAACTTCTCCCCCATCCGGGGTAAATCTAAAAAGAGTGCTGTAGGAGATGAAAATTGATGCAAGGCGAGTCAGGTTGTTGATATTTATTAGGTCTTCAGCCCAACTTGATCATCGCTGAAGTTATTCAGTTGGAATAGCTCAATAAACGGTCAAGCTAATTTCTAGCTAAATCTCCCCGAATAGGGGTGTATTTATGATTAAAATTATGGCTGAATTAATGGGATTTTTATTTCCTCATTAAAAAGGCAATTTTTTTCGCGTTTGGGATGATTTTTCCACGGCTTGTGAGAAATCCGGGTTATTGCATCGGCGATTCTTCTCCCATGTCCACCGGATTTGCTCTAGGGGATGGGTATCTTGCCACTCCTCTGTATCGCGATCAGGAATGCGAAGTGGTGAGGTTCTCCACTCTGTCTCTTTGCTTGCAGCATCCAAGCGATAGCGCAAATTACTGAAAGACATTATAGACCTATCTTCTAAAGAAACCCATGAAGGAACCAAGCGCCAGTCATCATCAGCTTTAGGGGTTTCAGGAGTATCAAAGGAGGTTACACTATCAGCATTGAAAATTCGCATTTCGCTCTCTGATGGGGCTGAAGTGACCACAAGATCGAGATCGACGTATGACAGTTCAATTCCAAAGGAACGTCCCTGTGGTTCATATTTGCCCTTGTAATACTTTTCCAGAAATGGGACGAATAACTCAAGTGCTTTCTCAGGTGTGTATTCGTCCTCGCTCAGTTTAGTGACAACAATTACATCAACATCTGCTCGCTTACCCCCCTGTGGACGAATCGCCGTTGCACGACGGTAGCTGCCCTGTAGAAAAGTATTCACAATAATGGGAGACAGTGTTTCATATGCGTAAAGTCGCTTTCGTAGGGTAAGATGACCAGTCTTGTAGTCATTGACGTGGTAATCTTGAGGACGGATTTCGGCGAGAAAGTCGTTGAAATATGAAGGTAGATCCATACTTAGCCTGCTTGAAAGTTCTAAATGTTAGCTATTGATGATTTGGTTGAGTTAGGGGTGGAAATATCAGAGATGGTTGATATGCACCAGGTGCGCTGGTGTCAAAGTCATATTCATAGAGAATGCATCGCCCGAGGCTTCGTGCAAGTTGACCGATGAAGAAGACCAAAGCATTGGGGGCAGCAGCAAAGATGTGTAGCCTCCCCTGCCGTTCGGGAATGGTACGATCACTCCTGAGATGAGCCGACAATTGATCAGCCAGCAGTTTTGCATGGATTGCATCTACAACCGCCTGTGAACCAAGTCTAGAGGAAGCAGTGCAAGATATAATGCGGCGAATTGGCAGATCGGCTTGAGTAATATAGACCTGAACATCCGGCGCAATATCGTGGGTCACAGATAGAGCAACAGCAACGTCCGTGCCATCTTCTGAAATCAACTTTTCGATAAAAGTCCAGGACGGGTACTGATCGGAGTTGGGGTGTGGAGATGGTCGCCAGATTTCTCGACCGGATGCAGTAGACTGAATGACTGCCACATCAATCCCAGACTTTGAGTCCAAACAGTATCCTGCTACAAAGGCAATTGACCCATGGGTGTGGAGATGGATATGGCAGCGCTGACCAGGACGCAAGGTTTTGGAAAGAAAGCTCTCAACTGCTGGGTATATCTGTTGCTGCCAGAGTTCAGGAGACCGAATGCTACGCCCGTCGAACCATTGCAGCAGGTCTAGCATGGCGTCGGTGTCATCTTCCAAGTTTTCAGCCCACCTTAGGAAACTACGAATCCCAACACGGTAAGCATCGGGTTCAGGAATAGAATGCCCCATCCAAAGCTTCTCCCGTCTACAAATTGCCTCAATTTCTGAGCGAGTAAATTCAGTTTTTCCACCTAGAATGAGTTTCCGCGCCAAGTCGTCGTATGCATGACAAAGGCTGCCTTCTTCAACGGGAACGAGTCCAGACTGGCGTAAATCCTTGTTTAGCATATCGCTTAGTTCTTTAAGAGTTCGTCCTTGACGAATTCTTAAAGGGCGGAGAATAACTTGAAGCTCCTCATCTGTGTCAATCCCCAAGTGTTCGCGCCAAGCAGCACGAAGCTTGCCCAATTTTGAGTTGCGACCACCCTCCGCCAACCTGTGCCAATCGAGCCTGCCATCAGTCTGTGAATGGACTTGTGCCAGAAGGTTGTCGGGATGAACCGACCAAGGGGAGTAGAGAATGAAATGAGCCTCAGTACCGTTAGGAGCATATTGCTTTTGGGCATTCTTGAGGCGTTGAAGTAGGGAAACTGATGTCGCATTGATGAAACCAGGGTCCATCATGCCCTCCCAAGTGAAGGCTCCTGCCGAAGTTACATGGAACTTTACCTGGTAGTATTCCGCCAGAAGGGGATTTCCCTCGCCATCATCCATACCATCATAGTAGGCAACAACATCATCAAAAGACTTCACATTATTAGCTTCATACGCGACACGTACCACTTTCTGACGTTCACCAAAAAGACGGCAGACCTGAAGCCAAAACCACCGAGCTTGGTAGTCATCCCCTTGAATGCGAGCGGCAATTGCCCTTGCCATACCTAATTTCTCTCCCCGCTGCGTGACGTGACAATAGTTTTTGAGCAAAATTCATGACTGCCATTGCCAGAAGTGATAGGTATACTGCAAACCCTTCGAGGTAACCTTGTAATCACGCCAGACTAAACGTTGGTCGTGCAATCGTTTCAGACGGTTGCTTGCAGAGTTAATGGCGAGTCCCAGAAGGGCAGAAAGCTCTGGCGCTGTCAGAGAGCTACGCTGGCTCACAAGCTCCAAAGTTTCTCTGAGACTTGACTCCAATTGACCGATACACTGCCATTTACCATTGGGTTCAATTACAAGAAACGCCAGCTTTAGCTGCCGAAACTTGATGATGGAATTGATGTTTGTGATCGAGTCTTCAGTCAAACCCTCAAGTAAGATGCAACGTTCTCCAAAATTGCCAGCAGCAATTCCTTCTCCAAGACGAATCAGGGTCTCATCCGCAAAAGAGGCATCTATGAGCTGATTTTCTGGGAAAGCCAGTATTAATCCTTGACCTTCATTAACATTCTGAAGACACGTCTCTAGAATGTGGTAAGTTTGCTCACCATTATGTCGGGTGAGAAACAAACGTTCCGAGAGTCCAAGATCTAAGCCAACCAGAGCCATGTCTTGGCGCTCCATCTTCTCTCCTTTAGTTCTTCACTATTCACTTTACCTTAGTGACTGTTCACCATACTCTTGTGAACACTCTATTCAGTGTAGCGAATACACCAGCAATTCGTCAAAACTTGTCAAACCTGTAGTGGTGCGTGGAACTCTACAGCAATCTGCGCTCCTCGTATATTGGCTAATCCGCTATGTCCCCGCCTCCTGTCTGAACCCTTACTGAAGATGGCAGCGGTTTCAGAGCGCAGCCATAAATAGCCTCCTTCAGATCCTGCAAGCTGTTCCACTGTACGCAGACCCAACCCACCTCGACCAGTAGAGCGAGCTGTTCGTTGACCACTCATCGCCTCGTGCAGGTAGTCGAGTGGCTCCTGAGCAATCGAACCGTAACGTGCAGTTAAGCTTCCCCGTATTCCACAACCCAAGTCGCCAGTTGCCAGACAAACAATCACCCGGTTTTGTTGAATCATCTGATACTTCTGAATCAGCACACATCCATGGGTGTCCCCACTATGTTCATAAATATTGCAGCACACTTCACTAAGAACTCTGAGTAAATTGCAGAGGTCTTGAATTCTCAGCCAATGAGAAAAGATCCGCTCAGCCCGAGAGACTACGGTTGTTACATCATTAGGACTAGAGATCTTTGTTAGTTCGAGCAGATTTGGCGTCTGGGGGTCTCTAGTCCATTCTGCACTCAGACTGTTGGGGGGTTGCAGCCAATCTCTACCAATATCAAAAACATCCATGCGATCTAGGTACAAGTACAGCTGATCAGCGAGATTTTCCAATCTAACAGGGTAGCCTGAGCAGCTACACAAGTAACGAGCGGCAGCAATCAGAGCAATAGCACCATAAGGACCCCCCACCTCAAACGCGACTGCTCAAAAAAGGGCGAAACGTTCTACTCAAGACAATGAACTCGCCCTACAACTTCCACAACCTTCCCCAAACCAAAGGCATAAAAACCCAACTCCAAAAGAACATCCGCGCTGTCAAACTCCTCCAACAACTCCAACGAGAAAACCGAAAACCCACCGAAGACGAACGCCACCAACTCGCCGCCTTCGTCGGATGGGGAACCGTCGCTAGTGCTATCAACCGGGATACCCTGGAACTGCTACCCGATAATGACCTCAATACCGATAACGCCTTCCAAACGCCTCAAAACATTATAGAAGCCATCTGGAGTGTTCTAGAAAACCTGGGCTTCAAATCAGGACGCATCCTGGAACCCGCCAGTAACATTGGTTCATTCCCCGGACTTCAACCCTCAGACTACCGCCACCAGTCTGAGTGGGTCTTAATTGAAATCGACCCCATTGCCAGCGCGATCGCTCGCCACCTCCACCCCGATGCTATAGTATACGGCAGTAGCACCAGCACCAAAATCGGCTTTCAACACGTCGAACTCCCTGCCAACAGCTTCGACCTGATTATCTCCAACTTTCCCTTCGGAACTACCGCCCCCTTTGACCCCAAATACAACCCAATTGTCAGCAACCTGCATAACTACTTCTGGGCAAAAAGCTGGGACGCATTGCGAAACGGTGGCATGATTGCCGCGATAACCTCCACCGGAACCCTGGATTCAACCCCAGAATTCTGCCACTATTTAGCCTCTCTTGGGGCAAAATTAATCGGAGCCGTGCGCTTACCCAACAATGCCTTCAAAAGCGCCAACACCTCAGTCACCGCTGACCTGATTATCCTGCAAAAGAGTGACCCCCCTCAAGAAATTACCCAATGGGGAGAAACCGTTGATAGTCCCCTTACCAACTCTACAGGGAAGCCAATCCCCATCAACCGCTACTTCCAAGACCATCCGGAAAGGGTACTGGGAACCCTGACCCATTGTAAACTCTATGGTAGCGATCGCGTCGCCGTCGCCCCCGACTCTCGCCCCCTCAAATCAGCCATTATTAATGCCTTCCGTTCCTGTCCAAGCACCTATCAACCCGCACCAGTATCCACCCAAACCCTACAATCACTACTCCCACCCCTGGAGTGCATAGGAGAAGACCCCTATCGCTACCTCTTTGTTGAAGGAAACGTCCACCAATACATCCCCAATCAAGGCTTAGTCAAAGTAACCCAACACAAACATCATATTGCCGACGCACTCCGACTTAAACATACCCTAGACCGCCTCATTCAAGCTGAAATCAACAATAGCCCAGACATGGAAACTCTGAGGCAACAGCTTAACCTGCACCATGATTGGACTTTGGACAAAAAAATGAGTTTGCGTAATTTTTACGCAAACTCATTTTTAACTTAATTAAGAGGAATTAATTTGACGATGACCGAAAAGTTTTACTCGTCTTTAACTCCCTCATTTTTCCCAGAGATATCCG
>NZ_JAVJNP010000005.1:0-29441 GCF_040217205.1 Coleofasciculus sp. A1-SPW-01
GGGAGCGGGGGAAGCAATGATACATTTTCCCTGATAATGAATGGTGCAAAGGTATGAAAGGGTTTTATCCTTTTTCTTTGAAGATGAGCCAATGTTCATGCTACTCAAAGCTTTGGTAGCCAAGGGTTTCGGTCTTGTGCAGCAAGCCCTACTTATTGTTGCCAGATCGTAATAAAAAAACACTCAGAGTTCAGACTCTGAGTATTAATAAACAAGCAATGACTCTATTGAAGCTTTGCTGAAGCCAGAATCAGAGGAATCCCATCACTTTTATTTCCCTCCGAATTTTCAGCCAATAAACTCGTTGAGAGGTTGCTGGATCCAAACAGTCAAGTTTTGTTGCTTTAACCTTCCCACTTCGTCGCTATATGCTCAGCCAAATCGACAACTCGCTGAGAATAGCCCCACTCATTGTCATACCAAGCAATGACTTTAACCATATCACCACCCATTACCATCGTTAGACTGGCATCGACAATAGATGAAGCATCATGTCCCTTGTAGTCTGAGGACACCAACGGTAAGTCGTTGTATTCCAAAATGCCCTTAAGCGAGTTTTCTGACTCTTCTTTGAAGACTTTGTTTACCTGCTCAGCAATGGTGCTTTTCTCAACTTGAGCCACCAAATCCACAACCGATACATTCGGGGTAGGTACGCGCATCGCGATCCCATTCAATTTCCCCTGCATATCTGGAATAACTAAAGCCACAGCTTTAGCTGCTCCCGTCGAGGTTGGCACAATATTGATCGCAGCGGCTCTGGCTCGACGGACATCACGGTGACTCGCATCCAGAATCCGCTGATCCCCCGTGTAACTGTGAGTCGTAGTCATGGTTCCTTTAATGATGCCAAAGTGTTCATGTATCACTTTGACCACAGGAGCCAGACAGTTTGTTGTACAACTCGCATTGCTAACAATGTCATGCTTGCTGTGTTCGTAGTCGTGATGATTAACTCCAACAACAAACGTGCCGATGTCACCACCTTTCCCTGGAGCCGTAATCAGCACTTTTTTGGCGCCGGCGGCTATATGCTTAGATGCACCATCCCTGGTAACGAACACCCCGGTTGATTCGATGACTAGGTCAATACCCCAATCACCCCAAGGCAAGTTCAGGGGGTTGCGATCCGATACACACTTTATGGTTTTGCCATTGACGATTAGGGAGTTTTCGTCATAGCCAATGTCGGCTTTGAGCGTCCCTAGCATGGAGTCATATTTAAGCAAATGAGCATTTGTCTTGGGATCAGATGTATCATTGATGCCCACTAACTCCAACTGACTATTTTCTCTAGTCAGTAAACATCTGGCGAAATTACGTCCGATGCGTCCGAACCCGTTGATCGCTACTCTAATCACTGCGTCTTGCCCTCTGTATTCAAGCTCAGTAAATATACTTTTTATGAACCCAATCATATCGCAAAGCCGGACAAATTCTAAATGCCGATTCAGCGACAGATCGGGAAGCGTCGGACAGATAAGTTACTCTAAGTCTTTCCACCCAAGGGTTTTGGTGAATCTGAATTGAGAATAAGAGTTTTTGGATTAGGGGTGTAGGGTGTGGTTAGATGTCAATATGGCTCGCAGCGAGCTCTTTCTCTTCCAGATGCGCCCTAGCACGTCTGGAACAGGCTTTCCCAGGTCGAGTGTCGGAGTTCTAGGGTTCTGCTGAATTTTCCGGAAACCCAAGAATGAAGGCTGTTTAGTATAAAAAACCGTCTGGAGATAGAAAAAGTTACTTCAGTATAAACACGGTGGTCAACTCCACTGGAGCCATAACACAATTTATAGCGAAGTGGGTCTGTTGCCAAGAAAATCTGATAAATCCACTCTTGACTGTATCTTGAAAAATCAATTCTTGATATGATAGCGCGTGTTATTGGCACAGTAGGCTTGTGTGGTGTGGTGTGTAAGGAGTTAAGATGCCTAATATTGTCGATCTTAGTGGCAAGCCATTCCATTTCATCGGAATTGGTGGAATTGGTATGTCAGCGCTGGCTTACGTTCTAGCCAAACGCAACCTCCCTGTATCTGGGTCTGATATTCGTTCGACGCCGATTACTCAGCGGTTGCAAGCTGTCGGCGCTCATCTGTTTAGAGACCAGAAGGCAACCAACTTGGAATTTTTTAGAGAAACGAATGTTCCCATTTATCAGGGCGTATCTGCAACGGCGATTGAACCGGAACCCCCTCGAGAAACAATTGCCGCCCCCTCAAATGTTAACCACTCTGTTAGGGAAGACCCTCTTGCCTCCTGCTTACCCCAAGTAATATGTTCGAGTGCGATTAATCCAATCAATTCTGAGTACAAAGCGGCTGTAGAAGGCGGCTACCCTATTTTTCATCGCTCCGACTTACTGGCAGCGTTGATGCAAGACTACCGCAGCATTGCCGTTGCTGGAACTCACGGCAAAACCACAACCAGCAGTTTAATGGGATACTTGCTGCTGAAAACGGGTCTAGACCCGACTATCGTGGTTGGGGGAGAAGTGGAGGCTTGGCAAGGGAATGCGCGTTTGGGTCAAAGTCCCTTTTTGGTGGCTGAAGCGGATGAATCAGACGGCTCATTAGCCAAGCTCGCTCCGGAAATTGGTGTGATTACCAATATTGAACTGGATCACCCCGACCATTACCAGAATCTGGATCAGGTGATCGAAACCTTCAGGATTTTTGCTGATCGCTGTCAAACCATCGTGGGCTGTATTGATTGCCCGACATTGCGATCGCATTTCACCCCCACCATCAGCTATAGCCTACAACGCACAGCCGGGGCTGACTACAGCGTGGATCGCATTGTTTATCAGGCAGAAGGCATCACGGCGAGAATTTGGGAAGGCGATCAGGTGTTAGGTACGCTGCAACTGAGTCTGTTAGGTCAACACAATCTCAGCAACGCCTTAGCGGTTGTGGCAGTCGGACGACACCTGGGACTAGAGTTTGACGCGATCGCCTCCGCCCTAGCCACCTTTGAAGGTGCCAAGCGTCGCTTTGAGGTTCGGGGTGAGTGCAAAGGGATTACCTTTGTCGATGACTACGCTCACCATCCCAGTGAAATTCAGGCAACCCTAGCGGCGGCTCGCTTACAGGTTGAATTATCACGCCGTATTGTTGCCATTTTTCAGCCCCATCGCTATAGTCGAACCTTGACATTTTTGTCAGACTTTGCTAAATCATTTGGCGATGCTGATCTCGTCGTGGTCACAGACATTTATAGCGCAGGCGAAGCCGGTGTTGGACAAATTACAGGTGAGCAAGTGCGAGCCGCGATCGCGGATCACCATGAGCGGGTCTACTACCAACCAACCTTAGATGAAGTCTCCCAACTCCTCGCCCAAATCCTGCAACCTGGAGATCTGGCTATCTTTCTCGGTGCGGGAAATTTGAATCAGATTATTCCCCAGGTTATAGAGTCCTACCAGACGGCAACACCTGAGAATTCGACTGAATTGAGTCAAACCGTCTAAGGTTGGTTAACCCCAGCCGCACCCGATTGGGTGTGTCCACTTCCACTGGCTAAAATCCATCGGCATTCTTTTGACCTGTATTGATATGACCTTGTCATCCTATTCTCCCGGCGTTGCTAACACGCCCCTGTGTCAGAAAACCTCTGACAAGCCTAAGCTTTACTTGCCTGGAACTGACTGTATCCTCCGTTCTCAGGTGTCTTTAGCGAGTTTGACATCCTTTCGCGTGGGGGGTCCCGCCGAGTGGTATGTGGCACCCCGACGGGTCGAGGATCTGCTCGCCAGTTTTGAATGGGCAGATTTGCAGGGATTACCCATAACCTTGTTAGGGGCGGGTTCTAACCTACTGGTTAGCGATTGTGGGTTGTCCGGCTTAGTCGTCTGCACTCGTCATCTCCGTTCTACCCAGTTTGACCCGGATACGGGTCGAGTCACGGTGGGAGCCGGAGAACCAATCGCCCGTTTAGCATGGCAAGCCGCTAATCACGGTTGGCAAGGGTTGGAATGGGCGGTAGGTATTCCGGGAACGGTGGGGGGCGCTGTGGTGATGAATGCCGGTGCCCATCAAAGTTGTGCGGCGGATCTGTTGGTGAGTGTGGAAACTATTTCACCCAACGGAGTCGTGGAGCGGCTAACGCCTCAAGAGTTGGGATTTCGCTATCGCACTTCCATCCTGCAAGGGGGGACTCGCTTCGTGACTCAGGCAACATTTCAGTTGCAACCGGGCGCTGATCCCAAACAAGTTCGAGCGACAACAACTCACCATTTAAAGCAACGGCGTGATGCTCAACCCTATCACTTACCCAGTTGTGGCAGTGTTTTTCGCAATCCCGAACCCCACGCGGCGGGTTGGCTGATCGAGCAATTGGGTTTGAAAGGCTATCAAATTGGCGGCGCTCAAGTGGCAGAACGTCATGCTAACTTTATCTTGAACTGTGGCGGTGCTAAAGCCAGCGATATCTTCCAACTGATTCGTTATGTGCAGCAGCAAGTCGAGCAGCATTGGTCGCTCTCCTTAGAGCCAGAAGTGAAAATCTTAGGACGGTTTCAGCCTGTCTAAAGATGTCGCATTGACCGAAGCGGTACTAAGATTAAGACTTAGCAACGATAAACCCGTCCAACTTGAGAGACAGTCAATAAGTTATGACCAAAGGACAAGGATTCGGCTTCGGTTTAGGCAAGATGAAAGAACTTGCCGAAGCATTCAAAAAAGCCCAAGAGGTACAACAGGGAGCCAAACAGCTTCAAGAAGAATTGGAGCAAATGGAGATTGAAGGTTCCTCTAGCGATGGTATGGTTAAGGTGTTTATGAGTGGGAATCAGGAACCCCTGCGCGTCGAAATTGCTCCAGACGCGATCGCTCAGGGAGCCGAAACCCTATCAGAAACGGTTACAGCCGCCATGAAAGATGCTTATGATAAATCAACCACGACGATGAGGGAACGTATGGAAGAACTCACCAGTGGGCTAAATCTGCCAGGGATGTAACCTTATCTGTATCTGTAGAACTGGGAATATAAAGTTTCATGTCATTCATCAAAGACAGCACATCCCAGTTCTGCTCTGATGGTCATTGGTCATTGGTCATTGGTCATTGGTCATTGGTCATTGGTCATTGGTCATTGGTCAGAGTTCAACAACCTTTAACCTTTATTTTCTCCAGGTAGTTGAAACTATTGCCTATTGCCTATTCCCTATTCCCTCTCCCCACCACAAGACTTAGTCAGCAGCCCCTAATCAATGATTTCTGTGACTTGAACATTGATTTGCCCTTCTGCTAATTGAATCTGTAATTCTTCTCCAGGAACGAGACTCGTCGCGTTGCGAGCAATTTTTCCTTGTTCCGTCCGTACCACCGCATATCCTCGTTTTAAAACATTGGTCGGGTCAAGGGTGGCTAACTTTTGCCCCAGAAATTGGCAATGTTGAGTGGCTTGACTTATACGCCAAGATGTGCTGTGAATTAATCGCTGTCGCTGCTGCGCGATCGCATGGTGTTCCTGCTGTAGCTGTCGTTCAAGGGGTAAGCGTTGGAGACGGTTTCTGAGTTGGTGTAATTGGTTGCGGGAGGTATCCAAATGCTGAGTTACTGCCTCATGTAACGCCTCCTGACGTTGCTGATGTTCAGTGATCAGGGTTGCCAACTCTGGCACGGCTCGTTCGGCAGCGGCTGTAGGTGTATGAGCGCAAAAATCAGCCACTAAATCGGCTAAGGATTCATCCCGTTGATGACCAATCCCGGTTAATACTGGAATTGAACAGTTCGCGATCGCTCTCACCACTCGCTCATCATCAAAACCCACCAAATCCTCCGATGCGCCACCCCCTCGCGACAGAATCACCAACTCAGCCCTCCCATCTCGCTCAACTCGCTCAATCGCTGTCACGATGGATTCCGGTGCTAAATCCCCTTGCACTTGTGCCGGAGAAAACAACACCGATAATCCTGGATACCGTTGTCGCAGGGTGCGGCGAATATCTCCCCAAGCGGCGGCTTGCGGTGAAGTAACGACGGCGATCGTTTGCGGATGTGTGGGTAAGGGGCGTTTATGTTGAGCATCAAATAATCCTTCCGCCGCCAATCGCTGGCGCAGTTGATTGTAGCGCAGTGCCTGTAACCCTTCTCCTCCGGGCAATGCCTGCCAAACCATAAGCTGATATTGTCCCCGTTGCGGATAAATCCGGATACTGCCTAAAGCAATCAACTGTTCTCCAGATTGAGGAAGTTGCACCAGCTTACTTAGCACAGAGTTCCACACCACGCATTGAATGGATGCCTTGCCCTCTAAATCTTGCAGGGTAAAAAACATACCACTCCGATGACGGTTGGCACTAGAGACTTCTCCAATCACCCAAACCTTCTGGAGTTGGGTATCCTGTTCTAACAAATCTTGGATGTAGTCTGTTAACTCTGCAACTGAAAGGGTTGTCTCTGGAAGCAATGAATTGGATTGTGAGGAAGTCATTCCGCTAAAAATAAAAATGTTAGCATTAGCAATAGATTGACCTATGACATGATAACATTTTAAATTTTTACAGGATATGATGTTTTATTTTCATCGCTTATATTTGCTAAATTTTACATTATTTTTTCTCTTCAAGTCATGTCTCAAGATTTATTTCATAAAACTTGCTCCTTTAAAAAATGAGTATAGGCTTTGGCGCTAGAGTCATCCAAATGAATTCCGTCTGTCGTTTTTAAATTCAACGATATTGGCTCAGGTATCCAATCAAATTGATCGGGATATAAAATATTTTTCAGCAAATTCCGCGTTTGCTGTTGGCTGATAGTTTGCTGAATTTCTTTGTCTTGAGGCATATCGACTAAAAAAATTTTCACTCCTTGATTTTGCAAGACTTGAATCTGATGTTTAATATACTTGGCTTCTTTCGTTAATTTTTCCTTTATTTCTTCTGATAAAGAAGAATTCTTTTTTTGAATTATTTGTTCAAATATTTTTTCTCTAATCTCTGGATTCAAAACTTCAGTATCTTTATCTTCATTTCCTCCATTTTTTAATCTTTTCAAATAACTAACTAGGGTACTAATTGGTTTATATTCTTCTCTAAATGCAGGAAAATATAGTCTCAAAAAATATTGAAAATTGTTATATAATTCGGAAATAAATTCTTGGTCTATACCTCTTTGGATAGTTTCATTTATTTCAACTATTAATAGTTCTGGTTTTTGGGGATTTCTTTTCAATATCTCCAATCCTGTTTGACTGGATTGACCAATCATGCTCAAATTCATTGATTTATTATTAATCTCTTCCGGGTTAAGCCTTGCCATCATTGAGCTTCCTATCAGACAAATTTCTATATCTGATTTATTATAGATATAATGTTGAGCTCTAATCATATTATCTTGCCTCTGAGTGATTCCTGGACTAGGTGGGATAACGCCCCCTATAACTAGGGTGGAGTAAAAAGTCAGTACAAAGAGACAGATCAGTATTGAGCGAAAAATCTGTTTATATAACACCCGTTTATTTGGTGACTTAGAACTGGAAGTAGATAAACGCATTGGAATTCCCACTGTTAATTAATATACCGAATAGCATCAGACCAAGTGCTACATCTTGCCATATTTTACCAAAAAATATTTTTGGAGTAAACTTGTTATATTTATTTTGGAAAGTTGGAAAATGAGGAATATGATAAAGAACAACTGGCAAAGAAAATATTAGAACTGGAATAATATGGCTCCAGCCCGGTTCCCCCTCAATATTGCGAAATATTGTTATCAGTAAATCTAAAGCTTCTTCAAATCGAGGAAACTTGAATAACATCCAACCTAGAGACACGAAAGAAAATACACTTATTACTCCAATTGAATCTAATATAAACTTTTGTCCAATAGAAATAGATTCATTGTCATATTTAAATTTTTGATTTAGATTAAAGAATCTTTCTAAGGCTAATCCAATTCCATGATAAATACCCCACACTGCATAACTCCAAGCGGCTCCATGCCATAATCCCCCTAGAGTCATGACTATTAACAGATTTAAATACGTTCTATATTTCCCTTTTCTATTCCCACCCAGTGGTATATATAAGTAAGACTTTAGCCAAGTTGAAAGTGATATATGCCAGCGTGTCCAAAACTCAGAAAGTGAACGAGAAATGTAAGGAAATTTAAAATTTTCTGGCAAGGTGTATCCCAAAGATGCAGCTAAACCTATTGCAATCAGAGAGTAGCCTGCAAAATCAGCGAAAATTTGCATAGAGTAGCCAAACAGTAAAACCAAAATGGTCACCGTACCCAATCCTTGATAGTATGGAAAGGTCAACCAAAATGTGTAATCTTTTAAGTTATCTGCTACTACCATTTTGAGGAAATAGCCAATCACCAGTGATCGAAAGACAATATCCCAAGGTATGTCTCTAAAATATTTAGCTTGAATCTGGGGAAAAAAGTCATGCGCTTTTACAATTGGTCCAGCGATAAGCTGTGGAAAGAATGATATAAAAAACGCCGTATTAAACAAGTAATTTTTAATTGAATTGAATTGAGAATTACCCCCTTCTTTTTGGGTTTGTATGGATTGGGTTTCTTCAGGATCATTTTCCTGTTCCCGCAGGACATCGATAACCAGGCTAATTCCTTGAAACGTATAAAATGATATACCTATAGGCAATGGTAAATTTATGATGAAAGTAATGATACTTTCTTCAGGAAAATCTGAAATATTGAATGCCTGAAGAAACAGATTGGTCAGTAATGATCCATACTTAAACAGAGCCAAAATAGATAAGTTTGCTGCTACTCCTAAAAACGCCCAACCTACCCGATTCCTTTTTGATGACCTCGGGGTATTGGAAACCTTGAAGCTGGTAGCAAAATTTATTAAGATTGAAAAGACCAGCAGAAATAACAGTATAGGTAGACTCCAAGCATAAAAAATAAAGCTGGCTACAATAAGGATTAAAACTTGCTGTTTACGTAGTTGGGGAATGTAATACAGAAAAAAGGTGATCAGAAAAAATACTAAAAAAGTGAAGCTATTAAAAAGCATAGAATACTTCTATAGGTAGTTAGAATAATTTAGCTAATCTTCTGTTCAGGAAGTTGTAAGTTACATGAAAATTGTCAAGCAAATGTTACGTAACTTTACTTTGATATGGCTTTTGTGTTTGGTGTTACACATTATTACCTCCGTGTTTAGGTATACCATAAGATATTAGTGATTGAGGAAGCGCAAGTCAACTAGCCCAATCTAGTTGATACAAGAGCTTGAGCGCGTTGATCGCGCTCTGCGGTCAATAGCTATTGTTAACTCACTGAATCATACTATAATAATAGTACAAAAATATTAGTCTAAGACAGGTGTTTGCTCAGCTCAATCCCTGTATAGATTTGCAGTTCATCATTCCAATAACAGTTCTTGAGGCATCCATGGCTACCCAAATTACCAACAGTCCCGAAAAGGAAAAAGCCCTGAACTTGGTACTCAACCAGATTGAGCGTACCTTTGGCAAAGGTTCGATTATGCGTTTGGGAGATGCCACCCGCATGAAGGTGGAAACCATCTCCAGTGGTGCAATTACTCTAGATTTAGCCTTGGGTGGTGGCTTGCCCAGAGGACGGATTATCGAGATTTACGGACCAGAAAGTTCTGGAAAGACAACCCTCGCCTTGCACGCCGTCGCAGAAGTGCAGAAGTCCGGTGGAGTAGCCGCATTTGTCGATGCGGAACATGCCCTCGACCCTACCTACTCATCAGCGTTAGGGGTTGACATTGCGAACCTTTTAGTCTCTCAACCGGATAGTGGTGAATCGGCTCTGGAAATCGTCGATCAGCTAGTGCGATCGGCGGCTGTGGATATTGTTGTGATTGACTCAGTAGCCGCTTTGGTACCTCGTGCAGAAATTGAAGGTGAAATGGGCGATACCCAAGTGGGATTGCAGGCGCGTCTGATGAGTAAGGCGCTACGCAAAATTGCTGGGAATATTGGCAAATCGGGCTGCACGGTCATTTTCCTCAATCAGTTGCGACAAAAAATTGGTATCACCTACGGCTCTCCAGAAGTCACAACTGGCGGTAATGCTCTTAAGTTCTATTGTTCAGTCCGCTTAGATATTCGCCGGATTCAAACGCTTAAGAAAGCCAGCGAAGGAGAATATGGAATTCGCGCTAAGGTCAAGGTAGCCAAAAATAAAGTTGCGCCACCCTTCCGAATTGCTGAGTTTGACATTATCTTTGGACAAGGGATTTCCCGGTTAGGATGTCTGGTTGACTTGGCTGAACAAACAGGAGTGATTAACCGCAAGGGAGCTTGGTATAGCTACAACGGCGATAATATTGCCCAAGGTCGTGACAATAGTGTCAGGTATATTGAAGAGAATCCTGAAATTGCCGCGACTATTGAACAACAAGTGCGCGAACAGCTTGATATGGGAGCTATGGTTTCAGCGAATTCCATCAATCCAGACGAAAACGATGAGCAAGAGGACGAACAAGAAAATTTTGAGGAAGATTAAGCTGAATCCCTCAAAACCTTGATCAAGGGTGCGTTAGCGAAGCGTAACGCACCCTACTGCCGTGACCCAGCTAAAATGAACGTTTCGCTCGTACTCCAATCTTTCCCGTTCCCTATTCCCTGTTTCCCGTTTCCTATCCTCATAACAACATGTATTCAGCAGACCCTACTTAGTTTACGGATTGGGAATTTGCCGACTGAAAAATCGGTCTAAAATTTCTGCGCGTTGATGGGAATTTAATTTAGGTAAGGCAGGTTCTCCAGATAATTCTTCTAACTTTGATAGTTCTTGTAAAAATCGTGATGTCCCTTTGTGATAGTCCCCTTCAGAGCCTTTGGCTTTTGCAGGTAACTCCAAATCTTCATCTGGGGCTTTTCGTTTTGAGGATGAGGAGGCTTCTACAGAAGAAGAGGCTTTGGAGGCTTTCAGTTTCGCGATAATTTCTGGAGAGGCGGGGTTGAGCTTTTGGGTGTCGTTGCAGAGGAAAAAGTAAAATGCCAGGGTGCTGAGTCGAATGCAATCGCCATCCTTAAGCGATATATGCCCGTGGACTGGTTCACCGTTGACATAGGTGCCATTCGTGCTTTTAAAATCGACGAGGTAATATCCTTTGTTTGGCAAATAGTAAATCGCCGCATGATGACGGGATAAGTGGGGATCTGGAATCGATATTGCCAATTGGCGATCGCGACCGATAGTCCAAATTCCCTGAGGCTGAAACAGGGTTTGGGTTTTTCCCTCTACCAGATTGGTCATCAGACAAGGTCGCTGACTTTGAACAATACCCGTGACAAAGCGAACTGTTCGACTCGAGAACGTTTTATGTCCCGTTTTTTCAAGCTGGAGGATTTCATCGAGTAGACCTCGATGATACTCGTAGAGCTTCAGGAAAACCTGGTATAGACCCAATCGTTGTTCGATTTCCATAAAACGAGCCGACAATTCCTAAACAACCTAATACCCATTGATGGGAACTTTAACATTTGGATTGGTCTATTGTTTCGGATGAACTCTACAGCGTTAGAAATTTTACCTGGAGATTAAAAGAGGCAGGTTGGCTGTTGCCTAATTCAGATATCTGTCGAGTTCAAGCCAATCTTAACCTATGGCTTACGCTCTGCCCGTTGTTCTAGACGAAATAGCCAAATCATTAGGGCGACGATGCCAACTTGTAGCGCCAGATTGGGAAATGCTGTCCCCACTTCTCGACCTGCAATTAACTGTGCCAGGAAAACAAGTCCGCCAATAAAGCCAGAGGCAGCAAATGCCACATAGATGAATTTTCTTAGTCCTCGGTAGGGCGCTTTTGCCTCAGCTTTCAGTCGAGCGTATTTTTCCGGACTCATCTGTCGGGATTTGGGTTTTGACTGGGGCTGGCGATTGTTTGGAGTTGAATGGGTCATGAGTTTCGTTGATCATACCTCTTTTAATGGTGACATGACTATCCCCAGCTTGGACAGTGAATTGTGCGAAACCTTGCTGTAATATAAAAAAGGTATCTTTTGAGTGATTGGCTCACAGGGTTCATGCCATAGAAGAAAAAAGATGCAGTTACTTGCGCTAAAGCTTGCTATAGTAGTCAAGTGATGCCGGTGTAGCTCAGTGGTAGAGCATTCGATTCGTAATCGAACGGTCAGCGGTTCAAATCCGCTCATCGGCTTCAACCAGGAGTTAACCAACATCCGATAAAAGGGGGTTACAGCCTTAATCAGCAAGGGGTTGCACTAAACAAACACTGGTTTACGTGCGCTTCCATGGTAGTTATTGGAGTAAAACTGGGGTAAGGTCGTATTCTGGGTCATAGTGTGCCTTTTGGCGAAAAGCGCGATCGCATCTCGTATTGATTGATTAGGCGTTGATAAATAAGGGCGCACGTCTATGCGCCCCTACTGTCTTAATGTTGGGTTGGTGGCGTGCTTATCCTATCGCTGATCACTCGCTTCTCTTTCTCGCGCCGCCTTTTGAAAAAATTGACTGTACTGTTGATGACCTTTGTGAAAGACAAAGTTTAAGGTTAAAGGCTCATCGACATCACGAACATCACCGGGACCTTCGAGTACAACAATTTCATCGCCAGAGGTTTCATGTTGACCAATTTTCACAGGTTTGCGATTTTTGACTTCACCTTGGCTACTATCGATATAGACGATAATATTGCCTGTATTTAACTCCTGACCAATATTTTGAATCAGTTGTAAAAAGTTGCGATCGCTCCCGCCTCGACGAACCGTTACTCGTCCCTGTATATCTTCCACAGAGCTATTTACCGTATCTCCGACGCCAATCATCAGTGGCATATCTTTTGGGTCAAAATTCTCTTTAACTAATGCCAATAATTCCTCTAATGTTTTTGGCGCTTGTCGCACATTAAAGTCTTCCCCCAATGGATAGGAACCCGTCCGTTGAAAATAATAACGATTTAAAATCCCTAACACACCTGCTTCTTTAATCGCTCCTTGCAGCATAAATTGAAAATCAGTGGTTCCAGAATCCTGCCCTTGAGCTGGGCGCAATAGTTCCTGTCCATTTAAATCTCTGCCTAAGTTAGGAGCATAATGAACAAAAAACGAATCGCTTAATCCTCTAATTTTTGCCTCTTGTAACAGTTCTTGCATCAGATTTTGCATATCTTTTTGCAAGTCCATATAAATTTGAGGATATTCGCGTAGTTGGTCGTAAAAGGTATTCAGATTAGCACTAGGGGAAGCCTTATTTTCCAGAACAGAAGCCTGGATATATTCCTCCAAGTTTTCAATTTCTGCGGCTGTACTCCTTTGCTCAAAAAAGCGGCGTAACCGTCGTTTAATTATCTGGGGAACTTCGGCTAAAAATTCTAATTCTGCTTCACTGACACCAGGGTGAGAAACATTCCCTTGGCGGTCTTGCCATTGCACACCGCCACCTGCTAGACCGGGGAGATACAGCCCCTTTGCCTTAACCTCAGCCGGATTACCAAAGGCGCGTTCAATAATACCATTGACTCCTCGTTCTCCAATATGTTCTCCATTGGTCAGGACATAAAAATGACCCTCAAATGCCTGGGTTGCTTTGACATAGTTTCGGTCAATCACTCGCGTTAATGGGTCTTTAACCAGTCCCATACAGACGCCATCTAAATCTTGGATAATTAGGATATTTTCTACATTGATTAAAACATCGGCAAGGACTTCAGTCTTTAAGGATAGAGTATGCTCATGGGGAAGAAGTTGAGGAGAAACACTCATTGATAAATCGCTGATGACAAACAGTTCATATTCTATCGTTCATGGTTCATCCTTCAGCGATAATTCTCTGACTCTGCCACTCTAGCAGCACAGTACGACACTGGAGACAGGTTAACTCTTGCAGGAGGGAGTGAATTCCGGCGGATGTGGTGGGGTAGGTAATGCCGATTCGGTTAGGGTTCACGGCGACTGTGGGGTCAAGTTCAGCAACGAAACCGTAGAGATATTGGTTCGAGAAGGAGCTATTAATTGCCCAGCCTGTAGAATTGAGAGGAGTTAGGGTTGCGATCGCCTCTTCAGAGACTCCTAATTCCCGACTTAAGATTCCAGGAACGGCGGTGATGGGGGTTTGTTCAGAATTGACTCGTCCACCGGGAAAATCCAGCGTCGCTTCTCCGACACCAGGGCGATAGGTTGGTATAGGAAGTAGAAATTTCCCCGCCTGAATCGTGACGATGACAACTGAATCAGCTTTTTCGACTCGCCAATAGTCAAGAATTTGCCCTTGGTCATCTTGTAGGCGTTCACCGATTAGGGTAAGCCATGGGGAACGGATTTCCACGAAACGGTCTAAGGTTTGCCAAGGGCGGGGTTTATTCATAAAACATTAGACTTTGGACAAAAAAATAAATTTGCGTAATTTATTTGCCAAGGCATTTGGGGCAGAAAAATTAGATGTAGGGGCGGGTTTAGAGACAATTGTAGGGGCGTGTTTAGGGACAATTGTAGGGGCGGGTTTAGGGACTAAAGACAATTATCCACCAATAACGGAACAACAAAACCCGCCCTCCTCACCAATAACGGAATAACAAAACCCGCCCTCCTCACCAATAACGGAACAACAAAACCCGCCCTCCCCACCAATAACGGAACAACAAAACCCGCCCTCCTCATCGATAACGGAATAACAAAACCCGCCCTCCTCACCGAAAGACAATCGATTAATCCCAAACTGGACAACCAAACCCACCTTATTCTCAACCGCGATCGCACCAAAAAAATGTCTAAATTGGGGCAGGGCGGGTTTTGTAGAAAGGTGATTGGTGGCTCCATTAATTTTGTCCCTAAACCCGCCCCTACATTGGGAATTGGTTAGGTGAAAGATTGGGGCAGGGCGGGTTTTGTAAAAAGGTGATTGGTGGCTGCATTAATTTTGTCCCTAAACCCGCCCCTACATTGGGTTTTATCTCCCGATATCATATTTTCTGAAACTTCAAACCATTGCACCGCTATCAGAGACAATGTATAGTTACTCCCCCAGCTTCCCCAGCTTTCCCAGTATTTTCACGGCTGATGCACTACAGCACTCTCAAAATACTAGGAATACTATCAACCGCTTCTAACGCCTGAATTTCGGCTAATGCTTTGCGGAAGTTTCCTTCCCGAACATCATGGGTGACAACCACAATTTCAGCTAACTCGTTCTGGAAGCCAATTTGTACGACTGACTCTAAACTCACCCCATGATTACCAAAACTAATACCCAGATGACCAATCACACTCGGTCTATCTTTGGTCATAATTCGGGCATAAAATCGAGTGACTAATTCTGAAATTGGGGCGATGCTGCAATAGTGTTGATGAACACAACTTAATAAAGGATGCAGGTGATGGGTTTCTCCCGCCGTTTTCAACACCGCTGCAATATTCAGAATATCCGATACCACCGCACTCGCCGTGGGACCTGAACCAGCACCGGGACCGAAGAACATCACTTGTCCCAAGGGTTCTCCTTCCACCAGAATCGCATTGTAAACCCCATGAATACTCGCCAGGGGATGGGCTTGAGGAACCAGAGTTGGATGTACTCTAATCTGTAGCATTTCTGATTCGGGTTCACTGGTGGCAACCCTCGCCTCTCGCTTGGCTACCGCCAGGAGTTTAATCACAAACCCTAAGTTCTGGGCGTAGGCGATATCGGCGGCGCTGACTTGGCGAATGCCTTCACAGTGAACGTCTTCTAACTTAATCCGTCCGGCAAAGGCTAAGGAAGCGAGGATGGCAATTTTATCAGCGGCGTCTAAGCCTTCCACATCAGCGGTGGGATCAGCTTCGGCATAGCCTAATTTTTGGGCATCTGCCAGAATATCGGCAAATTCTCCGCCCTCGCTTTCCATGCGGGTGAGAATATAATTGGTTGTCCCGTTGACGATACCGGTAATGCTGTGAATTTGATTGACCCCTAAGGACTGTTTCAGGGGTTGAATCACCGGGATACCGCCACCCACCGCCGCTTCTAAGAGAACATAGACGCCTTTTTCTTCGGCGGCGGTAAAGATTTCTGCCCCATAGCGGGCGATTACAGCTTTATTGGCGGTGACGATATGCTTTCCGTGGGAAATGGCGTTGAGGATTAGCGATCGCGCGGGTTCTAATCCCCCTAGTAATTCCACGATAATATCAATCTCTGGGTCAGTGACAATTGACTCCAAGTCCGTCGTCATCACTTCAGGCGGCACTTTCACTGATCGCGGTTTATCGAGCGATCGCACGCCGACTCGATGAATGTCAATCGTTTGCAGCAGGGGATTTCGACCCGTGGGGTCTTGTAAAATTTTTGCTGTTCCCGTACCAACTGTTCCCAGTCCCAATAAACCAATTTTAAAAGCCACAGCTATTATCCTAAAATTTTAAGCATTACAGAAAAGGGGTCATCGTTTCAAGACATAATCTCAATCCTTGATCGAATTCGGCGCGAAGATCCCAACTCTAACCGTTGAGGGTTAGTGGAGAAGAATGTCATTCAAACCAACCTTCATCCACATAATTAATTTGGGCAAAGGGACTCAACGCCGACAACACTTGAGTGCCGTAACTGCGATGGTTAACCCGATTGTCTAATAAGGCAACAATCCCTTGAGAGTCTCGCACTGGGGCAACTGCCCGTTGTAATTCTCGCAACGCCGCAGGTAATAGATATAAGCGAAACCAGTCTAACCGTCGCTGTTTGTAGTACGCCACTTGACCTGCAACCCAAGGGTATTCTAGGGAGGGTAGGGGTAACGTGGCAATAATTAACAGTTGGGGAGAGGGTAAAAACTGTTGCTGAGAGCGCCAGAATTCCCAACCGCAAACTAGAATACCATTTTCCTCTAGCTGGGTCTTTTCCACCTGGACTCGCGACCCAAATTCAGCGGCTAAAACTGCCCCTAACTGACTTTTCAGAGGGACATCCCCGACTAAGATGACGATCGGTGTTTTCAGCTGATGACTTGCCCCTAAAAGCGTTCGCACTTGTTGAAATAAGGCATTTCGGAAGCGGGGCGTATTCGGCATCGGTAGCCTATCGGGTAAATAAAGCTGAATCAGTTTGCTGTGGCGGTCAGGCGAGAATTTTAAGCAGGTTAACTCTCCTAAACCCAGTTGTTGACGGTAAACCGACGCTGCTGCATCTAAATCTAGCGCCCCGCCAATTAAGACCACCGGTTGTTCTGACCAGATGCGACTGAGGGATGTTGCTACTTCTGTGGGTTCACAATACAGGGAAAATTGACCCTGCGATCGCTGAATCGCTGCCCATGTAAACTGATTGGATGATTGCCAGCATCGCCAAAACTGTTTCCAGGCGGGTGGCAGATAGGCAGACTCCCCACTATTTGCCGATTGTAAGACCTCAAACAACTCCTGGATGACAGCTTGTTCGCCCGATTCTATCAGATAGCAATCATAAGGATTGGCTGGACGCTCAAATAAGCGTTTGGTTAGCCGCACCCGCCGATCCCGAATCCAATCTGACTTTTGCGGATGGGCTAACATCAGGTCATGCCAATGTTGAGGCTGAATCGTACTCTTGAGTTGATCGCGCACCCAGTCGTCTAAATCGTCCGCTTGGTCAATGAGGGTGGGAATACCTTGAGGAAACGCCCTTTTGTCTCCCAAACGGTCTGCCAGCCATGCTTCGGGAGTGGTAATCAGCAGTCCTTGAAAATGCTCATCTGGGAACCTGTCACCAACGTGAATCGCCTTATTTGTACCCATCCATTCTTGCAAGCTGGGAATTTCGACCTGTAGCAGCCAGGTTTGGACTAACACAGGCGCAACAATAATCACGGGTTCCTGCCAGATTAAAGCAGGTGCCAAGTAACTCAGACGATAGGGTTCTTGGGGACTTCCCGTTTGAATTAATGCAGAACGCCCCAAGCGCAAAGCCCGCGCTACCAGCCGCGCCATGGTTAAATGGTGGGGCCAGTTGGGTTGACCTTGCTCTCGCAGAAAGGCACGTAGAGAGGAATGGACTTCGACTTCAATCACGTTAATCTCGTGTCTGAACGTTCCCAGAACTATAGACAGCTATTCTGATCTTGCCTCAACCTGAGGATGAGTCCCTTGGACTGAATTTTGGAACTTATCTAGTTTGACATAAGAATCGAGGATTAGGTCTACCAGTGCGTTAACCCCCCAACCCTTACCATTGGAATAAGATGCAAACGATTAAGGGCGGGTTTTGTAGAAAAGTTATCGGTGTCGATGTAAAGTTAATCCCTAAACCCGCCCCTACATACAGACGCTTCTGTGATCACGTCTGGAACATGACTCCCCCTGCTCCCCCTGCTCCCCCTGCTCCCCCTGCTCCCCCTGCTCCCCCTGCTCCCCCTGCTCCCCCAGCTTCCCCTGCTCCCAGACGCGCCAAGGTTGCTTCCATTACCGCCGTGGTTTGTCCAGAAACAGTAAATACCACAGCTTCGCGATAGACACGTTGGGCGGCGTGGGATTGGATATTTGCCGCGCCACTGGAGACTGTTACCGCCGCATTGGTACACCGCCCTGCTAGGTTAATTGCCCACGCCCTTAGCTGTAGGGATTGGGGACGTTTCTTCCCCATGTAGGGGCGGGTTTCACTATTATCATTTGTTGTCACCCGGATGTTTCTAAACCCGCCCTCATCTCCCCTATCTTCTCTATCTCCCCCATCCTCGGTGTCAGCAGAATTTGCTGATAATGCGGCGATCATTGCGGCTTCACAGTCGCAGACTTCGGCAGTGAGAGCATTAAAAGCGTTTTGAATAAATCCTAATTGCTTGCGTTGATAAGCGGCGGCAATAATATCTAATCCAGCTTTAGCACAACCTAGGGCAAAAAAACCGTGATTTAATACATTTTTTCGATCTGTTTCATGAATCGCCCCGGCTTTTCTGAGGAATAAAACAGACTCGTGAGATAAAAACCAATTCGTTAGACTAGCAGACACCGTATTCGTTGAATTCATCGCCGCTAACACCATCGGTTGACTAAACGCGATCGCACGTCCAACTCCTTGCTCGGTCGAGATAAAGGGTACTATACCATACAGTTCCCGACCATCGGGTAATGTCGCCCCAATCACAAAATCCTCAAACAAGCCAAAACCTGTAACCCAAGGCACATTTCCAGTAATCTGATAGCCCCCATCCACAGGCGTCGCCTTGACGGGAGGATTTCCAGTGCGTCGCAGTTGAGAGAAACCCACCCCGACTAACGCCTCACCTCTCCCCATGCGGGGAAGATACTGCTGCTTTAAGGCTTCATTGTCACTCTTTGCCAAAAATCCACCCGCACTCTGATGCTGAGTTTGCAGAAAAGCCAACGCACCGGAATAGCGAGAGACGTGTTGTTGGAAGTGAGAGAAGGTGACAGGATTAACCTCAGTACCTCCCCAATATTGGGGAACCTTCAGCGCTAGCAAATTGCGATCGCCTAATCCTTGCAGTGCAGTGCGTAATGCTTCCGTATCCTGATCGATTTCTGAAGCGCGAGGGGCGACAACTTCGCACAAGTAAGCATTCGCCACCTCTAAAATAGTGGACGGATTCGCGATTCCCTTCGGGATAGCTTCGCTTCGTGCGTCAGGAACACCCTGGTTCGCTGTAGTTGGTAACATTTGGCAACAAACAATTCAACAATACCTTTCTCAGGGTATCCGACAAGCTTAAGTTCTGAGAACGGCATCACATCAGAGCCAACCGATTATGAAGCTTTCATGAAGAACGACTTGAGACTGATTTGGGCAGAGCCGATTATATTTTTTTATGCTTTTCTGTTTATTTGGGCATCCTTTGAGTAGCTAGAAGTATTAATCGTAAACATTAATTCATTATTTTTATTGCTTCTATACATTTTGGATCATTTCTACGTATCAGAGACAGTTTGTGCTAATTATTGTTAATTTTAAGCTAGACAATATTCTATCTTAATAAAATATTTTTATGAGAATATATCTGTACTTTTAACAAGATATTGTAAAGGCACTAACATTTTTGATTGACTAAGAGTAAGGTGTAAAACAAAGACTTTTATCAGAGTTTAATCAGGGTGGAATAATGAAATACACTGTTGACGAAAAATCCCGTCTTAACTCTTCAAGTCAGCCTCCAGCCGACAAAACTCCGTCTGATTTTTGGCTTTCCCTGAGAACCAACGTTAGGTTAAAGCATCAGGCTCCTGCTATTCAGCCTGTTTCACGCAACCAAAACTTACCTCTTTCCTTCAACCAAGAACGACTCTGGTCTCTGGAACAGTTGCAGCCCGATACATCTGTACATAACATCTTGCATTGTTTGCATCTTCAAGGTGAACTCAATGTAGTAGCACTGAAGATGAGTCTAGGCGAAATTATTCGACGCCATGAAATCCTGCGAACCACGTTTCCAACCGTAAATGGATCACCCATCCAAGTGATTTGTCCAGAAATCGATTGGACTCTGCCAATTATAGACTTGCAAGAACTGCCTCTAGAGCAACGAAAAACTAAAGCCCAAAAACTCGCTGTCGAAGATGCCAAGCAACCGTTTGACTTGACAAAAAGCCCTTTGTGGCGTATGAAACTTTTGCGTGTAACTGAACAAGAATACATACTGGTACGAACCATACACCATATCATCTTCGATGGTTGGTCTGATCGAGTATTCCTGCGGGAACTCGGTGTGCTTTACGATGCCTTTTCCCAGGGAAAATTATCGCCACTTTCCGAACTTCCGGTTCAATATGCCGACTATGCCCAAACCCAACGACAATGGTTGCAAGGCGAGGTATTCTCCACTCAACTGGACTACTGGCAGAATCACCTAAGTGGCATTTCGGCTCTGGAATTGCCCACAGATTACCCACCTCCACCCGTACCAAGTTACCAAGGTGCTTATCAACCCTTTGAGTTATCACAAAACTTAACCCAGGCGATCAAGAAATTGAGTTATCAGGAAGGTGTTTCTCTGTTCGTCACCTTGTTAACCACATTTAAAACCTTGCTCTACTTATATACAGAGCAAGAAGACATGATTATCTGTTCGCCTGTTGTCGGTCGCCATCAAGTTGAATCAAAAGGGTTAATTGGCTACTTCAATAATATAGTAGCGCTCCGTACTGACTTATCAGGAAACCCCAGTTTTCGAGAACTGTTGCATCAAGTCAGTCAAGTTTCCTCACAAGCATTTGCCCACCAAGATATACCCTTACAAAAGGTAGCAGAACTCCTCAATTTAGTTCACACACCGCTGACGCGAGGTATGTTTGTCTTGCAAAATACCCCCAATCCGTCATTAAACCTTGATGGATTAACCGTGAACTCCTTGTATGTAGAGCGGGAAATCGCCAACTTTGATTTCTCTCTTTCCCTGCAAGAAAAATTAGGGAAATTAACAGGAGGATTGCAATACAAAACAGACCTATTCCAGGCGACTAGCATCGCTCAGATGTTGGATCATTTCCAGACCTGGCTAGAACGCTTAGTTGCCAATCCCGAACTGTGCCTAGAAGACTTGCCACGTTTTGCTGATGGAAAACTCCATCAACGGTCTGACGACAATCTGGATGCAGCTCTCTTAACCCGACAGCAACAGACAACCTATATCGCTCCGCGAGATAAGCTGGAACACCAACTCACCCAAATTTGGGAAAAAGTTCTAGGCATTCAACCCATCGGCGTGAGGGATAACTTCTTTGAACTCGGGGGACATTCCCTGTTAGCAGTACAACTGTTCGGACAAATCGAGAAGAAATGGAACAGAAATCTGCCCGTAGCTACCCTTTTCCAAGCACCAACCGTCGAGCAACTCGCCAACCTTCTGCGCCACTCAGGATGGTCAGCACCTTGGTCTTCATTGGTGGCGGTTCAACCACAGGGTTCTAAACCACCATTATTTTGTGTTGCTGCAGCTGGCTGCACCGCTCTGGGTTTGACCACTCTGGCGCGTCATCTCGGACCAGACCAACCTTTTTATGGTTTGGAAGAAAAAATGGATGGAAAACAGGCTCCCAAATTGCGGATTGAGGACTTAGCCGCTCATTATATCGAAGAAATTTGTACGGTTCAGCCTGATGGTCCTTATTTTTTAGGAGGTCACTCCTTTGGTGGTGTAGTTGCCTTTGAAATGGCTCAACAGCTACAGGCGCAAGGGAAGAAGGTCGCTCTGCTAGCCCTATTAGATACCATCTATAATGGGTCGCCGATTAATAGTCAGCCATCGCCTTCACCATCGCCTTCACCATCGCGTTCCCATGCTTCTCAACATCTGGAGCAAATTTCACAACTCGGATTTAGCGAGAAGCTAACTTACATCTATGCCTATGCCCAAGAGCGTTGTGGACGCGAAGTTTGTAAGAAACAGAAAGAACTGACTAAATTCCGGAAAGACCTTGAGCATAAAATCAAGAAAATGACCTGTGATTTTTACTTGAGTATTGGACAGGAATTGCCTTACCCTCTTCGAGGATTTCATTTGTTAGAGGAGAAGATAAAAGCGAGAAAAGCGTATCAACTGCAACTCTATCCTGGTCAGGTGACTGTATTCTGGGCTATGGGAAACGGGCATCCGCAAAAAACTTACTATAATCGTTCAGGCTGGGGCATAGTGGCTGGAGGAGGATTGAATCTGCACGGTGTTCCTGGCAATCATGGCACCTTGAAGTCAGAGCCTAACGTACAGATTCTGGCAGAAAAATTGCGGGCTTGTTTGGATGAGGCACAGGGGGAAGAGGCAAAGATTATTGGTCAGACAGGCTACCGTTAATTCTTCACAAAATTTCATTAACTATATCCAAAACGTTGAGGTTTAATTATGAAAACCATTGAAGAAATGCTACGCCAACACATTGCGGAAAATATTCTGTTCAGTAGCAAAGGGTATCCTTATCCCGATGACGCTTCTTTACTGGAAAACGGCATCATTGATTCGATGAACGTGATGGAATTGGTGTTGTTTCTCGAAGAAACCTTGGGCATTCAGGTAGAAGATGTCGAGATTGTCCCGGAAAACTTTGATTCCGTTAGCAATCTAGCTGAATTTGCCCGACAAAAACAGCCCCGGTTTGTTAGTGCTTAAGGGCAGGAGTTGTCATGTTGGTACAGGAATTTTTGGAGTCTAGCGCTGACCGATTGCCGGATAAGGTGGCGTTGATTGGCGATGGGCAACGCCTAACATATCCCGAAGTCGAGGTACAGGCAAACCGCTTGGCAAATGCGCTCTTGGCACAGGGTTTACAACGGGGCGATCGCGTCGTATTATTTCTACCGAACTGCCTAGAATTGGCGATCGCGATTTTTGCTATCCTCAAAGCGGGTGGCGTTTTTGTGCCACTTAACCCCAGCACGAAGTCCGATAAGTGCGCCTATATCTTAAACAATTGTCAAGCCAGAGTTTTAATCACCAGTGGGCGACAAGCCGATTTAGCCCAACAGCTAACCCAACAGGTTCCCTCCCTCACAACCATTATCCTCACTTCGCCAACCCCTGAGACGAGTACGGGTAATGTCCTCAACTATACCGCCATCCAGGGCGATTACTTAGCACATCGTCCCCCAAACGTCAATATTGATCTCGACCTAGCCTGCCTAATTTATACCTCCGGTAGCACGGGCGACCCCAAAGGCGTCATGTCAGACCACAGCAATGTTGTCTTTGCTGCCAGTTCGATTATCGAATACCTGGGCAATGTTGAGAGTGATAGTGTTATTGGCTTGTTGCCCTTATCCTTCGATTACGGACTGTACCAACTGTTGATGGTGTTTAAGTTCGGCGGTACTCTGGTGCTGGAAAAAGGATTTACCTATCCAGCCGCCATTCTTAAACGCATGGAGCAAGAGCGGGTTACTGGCTTCCCTGGCGTCCCGACGATTTATGCCATGCTGCTGAAAATGGATTTGAGTGCCTATGATTTATCCAGTTTACGTTATTTGACCAACACCGCTGCCGCCTTGCCTCCCTCCCACATTCTCCAAATTCGGGCGAAGTTTCCCTGGGCGACACTGTTCTCCATGTACGGTTTAACTGAAACCAAACGGACCCTCTATCTGCCCCCAGAGCAACTAGACAAACGTCCCGATTCTGTGGGTATCGCTATTCCTGGCACCGAAGTGTGGATTGAAAATGAACAGGGAGTGCGGTTAGGTTCGGGTCAAGTGGGTGAGTTGGTGGTGCGGGGGCGCCATGTCATGCGCGGTTACTGGGAGAACCCCGAGGCAAGTGCTGCCCGTTTCCGCCCAGGATTGATTCCAGGAGAGCGGCTGTGCTATACGGGAGACCTATTTCGCATGGATGAAGAGGGGTTTATGTATTTTGTCTCGCGGCAAGATGACATGATCAAAAGCCGGGGCGAGAAAGTGGCACCGAAAGAGGTGGAGAATGTGTTGTATGGTCTTTCCGGCGTCCGGGAAGCGGCGGTGATTGGCGTGGCTGATCCGGTATTGGGGCAGGTGGTCAAGGCGTTTGTCGTACAGGAGGGCGATGAACTTACCCCAGCCCATATCTTACGGCATTGCCGCGCCCATTTGGAAGATTTCATGGTGCCGAAGTTGGTCGAGTTTTGTGTTCAATTGCCTAAAACCGCCTCTGGCAAAATTAAAAAGACTGATTTGAAGTGATAAGTCATCTGTCATTTGTCATTTGTCCTTTGTCCTTTGTCAGGGTTTGAAGACTATTTACAGAACTTACACAAAGTGGCAAAAGCGCTAAAGCGCTTACTACAAACAAAAGGAGTAAGTTATGTGTGGTATTGTCGGTGTTCTCAACTTGCACGAACCTCAGCCGATTCCGGAGACGGTTTTGCCGCAGATGTTAGCCATGATTCGTCATCGGGGTCCTGATGAGTTTGGGATTTACCGGGATGAATGGGTTAATTTGGGGAACGCTCGTCTCAGTATTATTGATTTGAGCGGTGGACAGCAGCCGATTTGTAACGAAGATGAAACATTGTGGATTGTCTTCAACGGTGAAATCTTTAACTATGTGGAACTGCGCCCCCAATTAGAAGCGCTTGGTCACTGCTTTACCACCAACTGTGACACAGAGGTGATCCTGCATCTGTATGAAGAGTATGGTGTCGATTGCTTGAATTATCTCAATGGTCAGTTTGCGATCGCGATCTGGGATAGGAGTCAGCATAGCTTATTTTTGGCACGCGATCGCTTGGGGATTCGCCCCTTGTTTTATAACCTGTGCCATGATCAGTTAATCTTTGGTTCTGAAATCAAGACCATTCTGGCGCATCCCACGGTTTCTGCGACAATTGATCCCGCCGCACTGACGCAGGTGTTCACGTTTTGGAGTGTCTTGACACCCCACACCATTTTCCAGGACATTGATAGCCTCCCCCCAGGTCATTATCTGCAGGTTCAGGATGGACAGTTAAACATTCAACCGTACTGGGAGCTAGACTTTACCCCAGAAGCATCCCGGCGTACTCCCCAAGATTATCTGGATGAGTTTGAGCAACTGCTAATTGACTCTACCCTAATCCGCCTACGGGCTGATGTCCCTGTTGGCGCTTACCTGAGTGGGGGGTTGGATTCTTCGACAACGACGGCGATTATCCGTCAATATGCCCAGAACGCCTTAGAAACCTTCTCCATCGCCTTTTCAGATCCAGAGTTTGACGAGAGTGAGTTCCAACGGCGCATGGCAGATATTTTGGGAACTAATCATCGAGTCGTTTATTGTACCCATACTGATATTAGCCGCCTGTTTCCAGAGGTCATCTGGCACACAGAAACTCCCACATTACGCACCGCACCTGCACCCATGTTTATGCTGTCTCGGTTAGTGCGGGATTCTAATTTAAAGGTGGTACTCACAGGTGAGGGGGCTGATGAATTCCTCGGTGGCTATGACATTTTCAAAGAAATGGCGATACGTCGATTTTGGGCAAAACAGCCGGATTCCCAATGGCGACATTTATTATTGAAACGACTGTATCCGGAAATTTCTGGCTTGAGTCGTACCAGTGAAGCCTTTGTCCAGGCGTTCTTTAAAAAGAATCTCACCGATACCGAATCACTATTTTATTCACATATCATCCGTTGGTCAAACACGGCTCGTCTCCAGCGTTTGCTGCTGTCTAAACCTGAAGTGAAACCCCTAGAATGGGCAGAACAATTGGTTCCCCTCCAGAGCAATTTTGCTAGTTGGTCCCCTTTAGCCCAAGCCCAATACCTGGAAATTGTCACCTTCATGTCACCCTATTTGCTATCCTCCCAAGGCGATCGCATGGCGATGGCGAATTCAGTAGAAGGGCGTTTCCCCTTTCTAGATTATCGAGTTGTGGAATTTTGCGATCGCCTCCCCTCTAATGTGAAGCTGCGCGGCTTAACTGAGAAATGGCTGCTGCGACAATTAAGCCGCAAATTACTTCCCCCCGATATTTGGCAGCGCCGTAAGCGTCCCTACCGCGCCCCGATTCACCGCAGTTTCTTTCACCAGGATACACCGGATTATGTATTGGAGTTGTTATCGGAAGATGCTGTACGCGCTAGTGGTTTATTTAATCCCTTAGCCGTCAATCAACTGGTTCGCAAAGCCCAAAGTGGAGCCACCTTGGGTGAAGTGGATGATATGGCGATCGCGGGCGTTTTATCCACGCAGTTGGTTGATCAACAGTTCGTTAAAACATTCAACTCTCGGTTATCTTCATTGACGACTTCAGACCGAGTTAAGGTTATTGATCGCACAGTGGAGCAGATTCACTAACTATAAGTAGGTGGACACAATTAAAGTTAACTGTGGAGAACTCTGGTAAAGACGTTCCGGCGGAAGAGTCTCTACAACAGTTCAAAAAGTCCTAATCGATGAGTCTACTGCTATAACTGACAAATGACAATTCAGGAGAATCTATCATGAACAATTCAGTTAAAATCGATGGAATTGGCTTCAATAAGCACTCCCTTAACCTAGATGCAGCCAAAGAGACGGAACGCATTGTCGAACAGTTACGCCAGAGTGTTCATCAAACGCTACGCCGTCGTGGGGCGGTGTTGGGAATCAGTGGGGGGATTGACTCATCGGTGGTGCTAGGTTTATGTGCCAAAGCCTTTGGTTCCGAACGTGTTGTCGCCTTGCTGCTACCGGAGGGCGAATCTAGCCCAGAGAGCGCTACACTGGCACAGTTAGTCGCTGATCACTACGGCGTTCAAACTATTACCGAAGACATTTCCGGAGTCTTGGATGGGTTTGGCTGTTACCGCCGCCGCAACGACGCAATAAAACGGTTGTTCCCACAATTCGGAGAAAGTTGGCAAGCTAAAATTGCCTTACCGGGAAACTTGCTAGAAAAAGAAACCCTGAATATCTTTTCCCTAACCGTAACCAATCCAGAGGGTGAGGAGTTCACCAAACGCTTACCGCCCCAAGAATATTATCAGATTGTCGCCGCGTCTAATTTTAAACAGCGATCGCGCATGGCGATGCTCTACTATCACGCCGAATTAAATAATTATGCGGTTATCGGTACACCGAATAAAAATGAACATCTCTTAGGCTTTTTTGTCAAGTACGGAGATGGCGGAATTGATGTTAGTCCGATTGCCCATTTGTTCAAGACACAAGTTTACCAGCTTGCTCGTTACTTAGATGTACCAGAAGACATTCAACAACGCACACCGACATCAGATACCTATCCGGGGGGAAGTTCACAAGAAGAGTTTTTCTTCCGTCTACCCTTTGATATTCTGGATACCATCTGGTTCGGGTATGAACAGGGAGTTAGCAATGACAAAATCGCCCAAGCGCTTGATTTGACAGTAGAGCAAGTCGAGCGAGTTGTTGCCGATATTGTCCGCAAACAGCGTACAACCACCTATCTCAGAATGCCTGTTATTAATATGGAAAAGGTTGATTAAAAAGGTTAGGGCTGAAGGGGTGACAAGCAGCTCAAAAGCTTGGCAGGCAAAGCATTTCACCCCTCTTCCCCTCAAAAAGAATGTAACTTATTGACAGGTTTATTGAGAATGAATAAATGAATGAGAATGATAATCACCTACTTTTCTGAGTATCTTGGTTGTCTTTTTCAGACCAAAAATTGATTTGCGTATATTTTACGCAAATGTACTTGAATCAAAATCGAAGGAAGTGAATTGTCAAATTATCTGTAAGGCGTTAGGATTATTTTAATTCATCATTGTCCCCAGGAAAGCCAGATAGTTTCCACCCAACAAACAACATCTCAGTCAGTTTCAGACTGTTGAATAGATAAATATTGAGGTTAAATTCGTCAATAATAGAAGTGTAACCAGATAATTTTATACAGATTAATAGACAAAATAGTCAATGATTTTCAATTAAGTACATTGCTTTTAATCCTTGTTGAAAGTAATGGATTTTAGAGCGATTAAGGTGAATAAGTTTCTCAACCATGACTCGACAAAAATCCCATCCAATCGTCCAAGTCAATCCATAAAGACCAATCCAGAAATTGCTGTGTCGTCTCTGACTTCTTGCTACCTCTTTGAGACGACAGATATATTTTTGTTGATGTGAACAACGAGTTTTGTCACCTTTTAAAGAAGCGATAGTATAAGCCATGGCAATTAACAAGACTAAACGATTTAAACGTTCTATGCTGGCCCTTAGTTCCTTCTAAGTTATAGCCACCCGTCTTACAATCTTTGAACAATGATTCTATACCACTGCGAGATTGATAAACCTGAATCACTTCATCAATACTACTTAAATTGGTTAGAATGAACCAGCCCTGTTTTTCATAAGAACCTCGATACTTTCGTTTCCAATAAGCGGCTAAATTAAAACGACCAAACCCCTTCTTCTTTGTATAATTAACTCCCGAATGAAATAACTTCATCCCCGGAGTTAAACCCAACTCACTTAGCTGTTGATAGTTTCCTTCCGATTGGCGGATATAAGTATCCTGCTTGATCCGCAAGGCAAAAAATACCTTCTTTTTTTTCAACCAGTAAGCGAGTTCAACGCGGCGGAATTCTCGATCTCCGATGAGAACAACTTGATAACGGGAAAGCAATTTTAAGACCGGACGAATAACTGCTATTTGTTCGGAGATATTGCTACTACCCGCCTTATCCAAAAATTGCCAATATACAGGGAAGGAACGTTTTTTCCAAATCACAGCAACCATTAATAAGTTATTGCTGTCCCATTGAGTTCTATCTATAGCTAGAATAACACGACTTCCCAGAGGAATTTGAGTTCTTAATATATATTTAATTATCGGAAACCAGATTAAGGGTAAACTAAGATTGGGAAGAACTAAAAACCTTTGCAGATGTTTTCTCCTACTTTGATAGAGAATGGGTACAGGAAATGTCCTTTCTTGACTGCTCTGACGTATCGCACGCCGACACCAAAACCCTGTGACCCTTGCTGGGTGCTGCTTTGGGGGAACATTTAAGGATTAAAAATAACCAACAGACTCGCTGTGAGTCACCTAGATGATTATCATTCTCATTCACGTATTCATTCTCAATAAGCCTGTCAATAACTTACATTCTTTTTGAGGGGAAGAGGGGTGAAACGCTTTTCCTGTCAAGCTTTTGAGCTGCTTGTCACCC
>NZ_JAVJNP010000044.1:0-12380 GCF_040217205.1 Coleofasciculus sp. A1-SPW-01
CCCTACTGGCGTGGCACACCTTATTTGATGAATTAGAATTGGTTCGTAGTGAGGGAACCTCAGCCCTCTCCAGCTAAGCGTTATAGCACTAAAGTGCTTACTACAAACAAAACCCTATTTTAGCTGTGCCACGACACTACGTTTTTTGGTAAAAAGGAGACCTATCGGGAGCAGTAGCAGATAATGGTGAGCGCAATTGAACGCATTGAGCAGGACTTAGGTAAGATGGAGGGAGCGATCGCACATCTGGCTTCCCAACTTCACGACAGTTACGCCACCTATTTGACCGTGTTGGGGCAAACTGTGCAAAAACAGTTAATGCTGGCAGGTTATCAGGTGTGTACTCAAGGCTATCCCGACGCCTTTTTAAGTTTGTCCTTCAATCAGCGCCAAAATTTACAGCAAGCCTTGCGTCAGATTGGCAAGGAAGGAAAAGACGAGTTACTTTTACACCTACAGCTTCCTCAAGACCTATCCTTAAGCCTGGACGATGAACTAGAAGACGAGGATGAGGAGTTAGAACCGCTGATGGAGTCAACGGAATCCTCGGCGGAAACGACGACGAATCCATCTCCCGATTCAGCCCTCACCCCCCAAAAACCGATTCTGCCGGATCAACTGCTACAGTGGCAAGAGATGCTCGAAGACCAAATTGCTCTCACCTTGCAAACGGTTTCCGTGGAGACGAATCATCTTTTACAACAAGAGGGTATTATTCCTGATAAACTACCCCCAACAGTCCTGGAAGCGGCAACCAAAGCGGATGCGGCGGGTGAAAGCAGTCCGGGTTCAAATCTACTCAACCTTTTAGTCGAAACCCAAACGCCGGAGGATGACGATGATTCAACCCTAACCCGAATTATTGCGGTTAACCTGCGCCTATCCGAAATTGAGTTTACAGAACCGCAATTGGTCAAAGTGCGGAATCAAATCCGTAACCTGCTTGCCCATACCACTAAATTTCAGCGACAATATCGTAAAAAACAACGGGAGTGGGCAGTAGTTCAAGCCGAAGCCGCATGGCGGGCGAGTTGGTTTGAGGATTAGTTATAGCGCTACGCGCTAGGCAATAGGCAATAGGCAATAGGCAATAGGCAATAGTGAAGAAAAAAGCTTATTAATCATCAGAGATTGTGAGTACAGAATTTCCAGATTGGACACGATTGCAAAAAGCGCTAGCGGTGGAAGCCGAAAATGGCTTTACTGATTTACAGGGAAATCAGTATCGTTTTAGTGAGTTTCTTTGCCTCAGTTTGGGCAAGACACCCAACGGACTTCTCCCGGTGGAACGGCGCAAATGGCAGTCAATTGCGGCTGAGTTTGAACGTTATCATCATCAGACGGTAGAAGCGCGTCAATATCTGGTGGTAGATACACGACAGTTTCTCTACAAGCTGCAACAGGAACTTCAACGCCGGGAACGGGAAAAGACTCATCCGCCTCAAACATCGATGGTTAAATCTCCCCAGACTACGCCTCTGGTGGCGGAAACATCTAAGGTAAACGTCAATTTTACCCTGGACTCACCGTTGTCCGAGTTACCCGATATTGGTCGTCGCCGCAGTGATTATTTAGGGCGTTTGGGAGTATATACGGTGCGAGATATGCTCTACTATTATCCGAGGGATCATATTGATTATGCCCGTCAGGTGAATATTAAAGAGTTAGTCGCCGGGGAGACGGTAACGGTAGTGGGTACGGTGAAGCGTTGTAACTGTTTTACCAGTCCTCGGAATAAGAAGTTATCGATTTTTGAGTTATTAATTAAAGATAGTACGGGTCAACTAAAACTGAATCGCTTTTTTGCCGGGAATCGTTTCAGTCATCGGGGGTGGCAAGAACAACAAAAACGTCGCTATCCAGCGGGGGCGATTGTGGCGGCGTCGGGGTTGGTGAAAAAGAATAAGTATGGGATTACTCTGGATACCCCAGAAATTGAGGTTTTAGACCATCTGGGGGGGAGTATTGATTCTTTAAAAATTGGTCGGGTGATGCCCGTTTATCCGTTGACCGAAGGGGTTCCCGCCGATTGGGTGAGACAGGCGGTGATGGCGGCGTTACCAGCGGTGAATCAACTGCAAGAGCCATTGCCGAAGGGGATGCGCCAGCAGTATGATTTGATGGGAGTTAGTGACGCGATCGCGAATCTCCATTTTCCTACTGATACGGATACCCTCAGCCGTGCCAGACGCCGTTTGGTGTTTGATGAGTTCTTCTATTTACAGTTAGGATTTCTTCAACGGCGGAAAATGCAGCAGCAAGTTCAATCCAGTGCTATTCTCGCGCCCACCGGGAAACTTATTGATCGATTTTATCAGCTATTACCCTTTGAACTTACCTCTGCCCAAAAACGGGTGGTGAATGATATTCTCAATGATTTACAACAACCCACCCCAATGAATCGCTTAGTCCAAGGGGATGTAGGTTCCGGGAAAACGGTGGTGGCGGTAATTGCGATTTTGGCGGCGATTCAATCTGGGTATCAAGCCGCATTAATGGCACCAACGGAAGTGTTAGCTGAACAGCATTATCGTAAATTAGTCAGTTGGTTTAATTTACTCCATCTTCCCGTGGAATTACTAACGGGTTCTGTGAAGGTGAAGAAACGGCGGGAAATCCATTCTCAGTTGGAAACGGGGGAATTACCGTTATTAGTGGGAACCCATGCGTTAATTCAGGACCCGGTAAATTTTCAGCGCTTAGGATTAGTCGTAATAGACGAACAACATCGGTTTGGCGTAGAACAACGGGCGCAGTTGCAACAAAAGGGACAATCGCCCCATGTGTTAACCCTGACAGCGACGCCAATTCCGCGGACGTTGGCGTTAACTTTGCACGGGGATTTGGATGTGAGTCAAATTGATGAGTTACCACCAGGGCGCCAAAATATTCACACATCGGTATTAACGGGGAAGGAACGCCAAAACGCTTATGACTTGATGCGGCGAGAAATTGCCCAAGGGCGTCAGGTGTATATAGTCCTACCGTTAATTGAAGAATCAGAGAAATTAGATGTGCGATCGGCAGTCGAGGAACATCAGCGACTCTCTGAAAGTATTTTCCCACAATTTCAGGTGGGATTGCTACATGGGCGGATGAGTTCAGCAGAAAAGGATGAAGCGCTGAATGCGTTTCGGGATAATCAGACACAAATTATTGTCTCCACCACAGTAATTGAGGTAGGGGTAGATGTTCCCAATGCGACGGTGATGATGATTGAAAATGCGGAACGGTTTGGTTTGTCGCAGTTACACCAATTACGAGGGCGGGTAGGGCGCGGTTCTCATCAATCCTATTGTTTATTAATGAGTGGGTCAAAAACCGATACCGCGCGTCAGCGTTTGGGGGTGTTGGAACAGTCGCAAGATGGCTTTTTTATCTCGGAAATGGATATGCGGTTTCGGGGTCCAGGGGAAGTTTTGGGGCGGCGTCAGTCGGGGTTAGCGGATTTTGCTTTAGCCAGTTTGGTGGAGGATCAAGAGGTGTTGAATTTGGCAAGAGATGCGGCGGAGAAGATTGTGCTGGAGGATAAGGCGTTGGAGAATTTGCCGTTAGTTAAGGCGGAGTTGGACTATCGGTATTCTAAGTTAATGGGTGGGGCGATTTTAACCTAATGTAGAGACGCGCCATGGCGCGTCTCTACTAACCGCTATGGCGATTACTACAATTCTCTTATGGTATTGGATTTCACTATCGTTCAACCCAACCTACTGGCGCGACACCGCTAAACAAGATTTTACCCATCCCACTAACGTTAAAGTACCATGCCCTCTATCTCCTTTGAGTCTTATCTGAAATCCATTCAAAAAAACCGACAAAAAGGAAGTGAACGCAGCCATTACCCCGCCTTAAAAACCTTACTGGATGATCCGGCTAATGGAATTGATGCCGTAATTGAAGAAAAAGGCAACAAAGCCGGGATTCCCGATTTTACGGTAAAGCGGCGAGACTTGCTGGTGGGTTATGTGGAAGCTAAAGATGTGGGGTCAGATCTCAATTCGATTGAAAAAACAGAGCAATTGCAGCGTTATCTAGAATCGTTCCCAAATCTGGTGTTAACTAATTATCTAGAGTTTCGCTGGTATGTCAATGGAAAGCGGCGACTGAAGCAGGTATTAGCAGATATTAACGACAGTAGAGACGCGCCATGGCGCGTCTCTACGGAAAAGATTGCCGCCCTGTTGGATCAGTTTCTCAACTATACTGGGGAGATTATCAGCAATCCTGAAGACTTAGCTCAACAGATGGCAAGGTTAACCAAGGCAATTCGCTTAGCAACTTTAACCGCTTTGAGCCAGGAGGGAAATAAGGGAGAATTACATCAATTAAAGCAGGGATTTAGCGAAGTATTACTCCCCCAATTAACCGATCCTGACTTTGCTGATATGTATGCTCAGACCATATCTTATGGGTTATTTGCGGCACGAGTGGGTCATGCCCAAAATCCAGGGAGTGAGGGGTTTACCCGTCGCACGGCTGGCACCTATATTCCGGCAACGAATCCATTTTTAAAGCGGTTATTTAATACGATTGTGGAAACGGATGCTGTGAGTCAGATTGATTGGGCAATTGATGATTTAGTTCAATTGCTGGCTCAGGTAGATATGAGTAGTATTCTCGAAAACTTTGGGCAGCGCACTCGCCAAGATGATCCAGTTGTACATTTTTACGAGACATTTTTGGCTGCGTATAATAAAGCATTGCGAAAGAGTCGGGGGGTTTATTATACACCGGAACCTGTGGTGTCGTTTATTGTGCGTTCCGTTGATGCGATTCTCAAAGAACGGTTTAATTTGCCGTTAGGTTTAGCCGATAATGCCAAAGATCCGAAAACCCAGAAGCCGAGAGTGCAAATTCTTGATCCAGCAACGGGTACGGGGACGTTTTTGTATGAGGTAATTAAACAGATTTATCGCAATCTGGAAGACATTGGCATGGCGAACCAGTGGGATAGCTATGTGGAAGAAAATTTGCTGAATCGCTTGTTTGGCTTTGAGTTATTGATGGCACCTTATGCGATTGCTCACCTTAAGCTAGGGCTAGCACTGCAAGAATTGGGGTATCAATTTAAGGGGAAACAGCGATTAGGGATTTATTTGACAAATACACTGGATGAGGCACTGAAAAAATCAGAGATTTTGTTTGGTCAGTTTGTGGCACAGGAAGCCAATGAAGCCTCGACAGTGAAGCAAGATACACCTGTAATGGTGGTGTTAGGTAATCCTCCTTACTCTTATGAATCATTAAACACAGGAAAATGGATAAGTGGTCTAGTGCGAGACTACTATAAGGTTGACAACAAAGATTTAAGAGAAAAAAATCCAAAAGGTTTACAAGATGATTATGTAAAATTTATACGCTTTGCTCAATGGCGAATTGAAACAACAGGTTACGGTATATTAGCCTTCATCACTAATCATGGATACTTAAAGAATTCTACTTTTCGGGGAATGCGTCAAAATTTAATGCAGACCTTTGACGAAATTTATATTCTTGATTTACACGGAAGCTCTAAACCTCCTGAGATTAATCCTGACGGTTCAAAAGATGAAAACGTTTTTGATATTCAACCAGGCGTGGCAATTGGATTTTTTGTAAAAAAAATAAATCTTAATAACGCTAAAATAGCAGATGTATATCATGCAGATTTATGGGGTGTTTGTGAAGTTATTGCAAAAGATAATGACAAACAAAAAATATCTGGCGGCAAATACTATTGGCTGTCAATTAATAGTATAGAAACTGTGAACTGGGAAGCGATTAACCCACGTTCACCAGAATACCGCTTTGTACCCATGAAGGTTGATTCAGAGGCAGAGTATGAAAGCGAGTGGAAAATCAATGAAGTAATGCCTGTAAACTCTGTAGGTTTGTACTCGGCAAGAGATGATTTCGCAATACATTGGGAAAAAAACAACGTCGAAAAAACATTAAAAGATTTTATTAATTTAGAAGAAGAATCAGCAAGAAAAAAATATAGCTTGGGAAATGACTCTCGTGATTGGAAAATAAGTCTAGCCCAAAAAGATGTGTGGTCATCTAAACTAGATGTATCAAGAATACATCAAATCTCCTATCGTCCCTTCGATACTCGATTCACATACTATACTGGTACTTCTCGTGGCTTAATCTGTATGCCTCGCCCAGAGGTTATGAGCCACTTACTGGCTGGTGATAATGTTGCTATGTGTTTCATACGTAATAGTCGTGAGCAAGTAGTTTCTAATTTTTTAGTAGCTCAGGGATTAGTAGACAAAACAATTTTATCCTCTGCAGATAATGCTTATGTTGCTCCTTTATATATTTATCCTGATACTCAAAACAATCAAGGTAATTTATTTGTTGAAAAATCTCCTAATCTCTCTTCAGATTTCATTACCGAAATTCGAGAGAAACTTGGTTACATCCCCACCCCAGAAGCCATCTTTTACTATATCTACGCCATCTTCCACAGCCCCACCTATCGCCAACGCTACGCCGAATTCCTCAAAATTGACTTTCCCCGTGTCCCCTTAACCAGCAACGATAAACTCTTCAAAGACTTAGGGACAAAAGGTCAAGAATTAGTCGATCTGCACCTAATGAAATCTAAGAAACTCAACAACCTAATTACCAAAATAGGCGGCGATGGTGACAATGCTGTTACCGAAGTCACCTACAAACCCAAAGAACAACGTGTTTACATCAACAAAACCCGCTATTTTGAAGGTATTGCTCCCGATGTGTGGGAGTTTAAGATTGGGGGTTATCAAGTCTTAAGCAAATGGCTGAAAGACCGCAAAAAAGCCAAACGTACCTTGTCCTTTGATGAACTGTTGCACTATCAAAAAGTCGTGGTTGCTCTCAAAGAAACCATGCAACTCATGGAAGAGATTGATAAATTAATTCCCAGTTTTCCACTTGAGTAGAATTGGATCAACTAAGTAATGATCAAGTAGCATCATTACCTCAATCTTGCCAATTATAGGCATCCCGAAAAACAGCTTGTTTTGCCGCTTCTATATCCTTATCTGTGATCTCAACATCTTTCCATAATCCTTTTAAATGGGTTTGACGCTTGGTATTCTGAACTTGATGAGCCACGAGTTGTCTTAAAGCTTCTAATTCTTGTTGGATGGCTTCAATGCGTGCTAAAACATACTCACTCATTAATTAACATCTCCTTTTGTTCAAAAGTAAACGGATGCCGTTTCACCAAAACGCGATTGCGCTTTTTACTCCATTTTTATCCTACTGCCCCAATCAGACTTGAGTCAATTGAAGGATTTGGGTTAATTATGATATACCTAAAAGGTTATTGAGTAGATGCGCGATCGCCAGCAAAATATCGCTGACATCCACATCTGCCATTTCCAGGTTTTGATCGGACTCAAAGTAAACAACGTGAAATCCTTGTTGCTCCAATTCGGCTTTGAGTTGCCGTAATTCCGTAGACTTGCCACAACCAAGATGTCCAGTAAATAGCTGGCAAGTGGGTTTCTCCGGCGATAAAATAGCGATCAGATTCTTCAACTCTTCGATAATCTGTCCGCCACGTACTGACGAGAAATCGATATAATAGTTTTGGTCTTCTTGAGACTTGTCTACGAATAAGGGTTTGTCGGGGTTTGTAGCTTGAAAAATTTTCTGTAAATCCAACATCATGATAAAATCAATTCATCTTATTCGGGCATGTCTGTGTGCTGGGAATACACTGACATACTAACTGAAATAGTTGGGTTCCGGATTCTCTTTCATTTTTTTTATAAAAATATATCTCAACTGAGCATTTACAATCATAATGTCTATATACTCCCGTTGGGCAAATCTACATCAATCTTATGAGCCAATTAGAATCCCCTCTCTTGTAAGGAGGGGAGAAGTCAACTGGAGTACAGAGAGAACAAAAATTGCAGGAATTACCGCGATCAGTCAAGCAACAGTCATGGCTTTGTGCTTAAATCGATTCATTATTCCTTGCCCGCCAGCGCTGGGTTCAAGTTGGCTGGCATCCCTCCATAGATTAAGTAAAATGTTATGTCTAGTCTCAAAGATGCCCTGTTTGCCTTTATCCTGGTTGTACTCCTGATTCTGGTGGGGCGGTTCATTCACCAAAAAATCCGTTGGATACAGAAACTCTACATTCCCGAATCCATTGTCGCGGGTGTGGTGGCGCTGGTGTTGGGACCCCAAGTTTTGGGTGCGATCGCAAATCCAAATTCACCCCTGGCGAATGGCGTCTTCCCTGAATCCATTCGGGATGTGTGGTCACAGTCTCCTGGGGTGTTTATCAATATCGTCTTCGCCGCTTTGTTTCTGGGTGAATCGATTCCCCATCCCAGGGACATCTGGAATAAGGCTGCACCTCAGGTTGTATTTGGTCAAAGTTTGGCGTGGGGACAATATGTAGTCGGGATTTTACTCACCTTGCTAATCCTGATCCCTGTTTTTGGAATCGATCCCACAGCAGCCGCTTTAATTGAAATTGCCTTTGAAGGGGGACATGGTACAGCCGCAGGGATGGCGGGAACGTTTCAAGAGTTGGGGTTTCCCGATGGTGCTGACTTGGCGGTAGGATTAGCCACGGTGGGGATTGTGTCGGGGATTGTCACGGGAACGGTACTGGCGAATTGGGGGAGACGCCAAGGCTATGTGCAAGGCGTTCAGCAAAATGTAGCTGAACCGGAATGGTTTGAGGATTACACCCACAGTGAAACCCCGCAAATCCGCAGGGCGCGATCGCGCTTGATGCGAAATATGTTAATTGATCCGCTGTCGCTAAACTTTGGCTTTGTCGGATTAGCGATCGCGATCGGTTGGTTACTTCTGCAAGGATTAATCTGGATCGAGTCAGTGACATGGGGTGTCGGCGGATTTGAAATGATGAGTTATGTTCCCCTATTTCCTATGGCGCTAGTAGGTGGAATTATAGTCCAGTTGCTGATGGAACGATTAGGACTCCATCCGCTAATTATTCGCCCTTTAATGAATAATATTGCTGGAGTCGCCTTAGATATTGTCGTCGTTACCGCCTTAGCCACCATTTCGCTAACCGTACTCGGAGAAAACTTTGGTTCCTTTCTGCTGCTGAGTGTCGCTGGGATAACTTGGAATATTTTTGCCTTCCTTTATCTCGCCCCGCGTGTAATTCCTTCTTACTGGTTTGAACGGGGGCTAGGTGATTTGGGACAATCGATGGGAGTCACTGCAACGGGTATTTTATTATTGCGAATGGTTGATCCTGACAATCGATCCGGTGCCTTTGAAAGTTTTGCCTACAAACAGTTATTTTTTGAACCCATTGTTGGCGGTGGATTATTCACCGCAGCTGCACCGAGTCTGATTGCTAGATTTGGTTTGGTTTCCATCTTGTTTCTCACTAGCGGGATTCTCGTCGCTTGGCTGATTTTTGGATTTCTCGCATTTGGTAAACAAGCCAGACGAGCCAGAAAAGCGGAAAAAGGAATTGAGTAAGGATAGGCGTTAATACGTAAGGAATAGGGAAGCAGGGGAAGCTTGTAGCGACTCCTCCGGTGGAACGTCTGAAGATGTTAGCTGTTTAGTTATTTCTGCCTTGTTGCACTAATGTCCCCGTCCTGGACTTTGTACTCTAAAATGAGCATATCCACTGATCAGGTCGATTTACCCTTTCAGTCCCGGATTGCGGTCACGGGGTTTGTAGGAAAGTATGCTATCCGTCTGCTTTTACATTTGTAAGATCCATGCTCACACATCACCGCTTACCTGTTTGTCTTTCAGTTGTATCGACTGATCTGCCGATTTGGTTCACCATCGAAACAGCAGCGACACTGTATCAAAAAGAACGCGATCGCTTTCACTTACTCTTGAGAGAACCCCCACTCCCGGAATGGGAATCCCGACATCCCCCCCAAACTAGCCCCACGGATGTCGTCAAGCGCACTCCCCAGCGACTTTTGTGGCTAGAAATTTCCCCCTATCGGATGATTATGACGATGCAGGCAAATGGTAATTTGAGTTATCGTCATCGTTGGGAGCGAGGGGTTTATGGTATCAGTCGCTATTGGCTTCATGAAAAGGCGACGAAGAAGCATCAGTCGTTGCAACTGCGAAACTATACGCGGATGCTGAAACTAGAGGGATACCCCTTACCCCAAAGCTTGGAACTTGACTATGAACTCTGGTCTGGCAAGGTGCGCCTGGGTCACTACCTTCTCCGGCTACAAATGTACCATTGATGGGATGGGAATTAGGACAAAAGAATTTTGATTACCAATCCAGTTTTTGCTGGATTTATTAATTATTCGTTATAAATAGAGGGTCTTCCGTAGTTGGTGTGCTAAATTGTTAGTTGGAAAGCCCAAAATCTTGGACAGCAAGAGCTTCAACCATTTAGACCCGGATTTCAAGTCGTTTTTAGTAGCTTAGAGGCTACAGTCCTTATTTAGCTTGCTCTTTGGCTATTAAAACTGATAGTTTAGCACACTAAGTCCGGAAGACCCATTAATTTACAGATTGAACCCTGTCAAACGATCGCATTAGTCGGGCGATCGGGTTCAGGGAAATCTACGTTGGTTAAACTCTTATTTCGGTATTTTGAACCGGATCAAGGTAAGATTTTGATTGATGGTCTCGACATTCGCCAGTTGGATGTGACTGGGTATCGTCAACGTTTGGCGATCGTTCACCAGGATGTTGATGTATTTAACGGAACCTTGTTAGATAATCTGACTTACGGTAATCCCAACGTTAGCTTTAAGAAAGTCCAAGAAGCTTGTCGTATTGCCAGAGTAGACGAAGTGATCGATCAATTACCCAAAGGTTACTCCACTATAGTCGGTGAACCCGATGTCCTCATTTTTGATGAAGCTACCTCTAGTTTGGACTACGAATCCGAACGTTCGATTCAGTTAGCGATGCGAACGATTCAAGGAACTTGCACCACAATTATTATTGCTCACCGACTAAGTACGGTACGCGATGCCGATAAAATTGTGGTACTGGATCAAGGTAAGATTGTAGAAATCGGGAGTCATGATGAACTGTTGCGTCATGAAGGGATTTATTGGCGGTTACACTCGCTGCAAGAAACCGGGGAGTTACTTTGATATACAGCAGTTTGCTCTGCTATGCGGTACGTTGTCGATCCCCCTAAATCCCCCTTAAAAAGGGGGACTTTGATCTCCTGTACTTTATTACAGCGCAATGCTTTTTTTAAAAAAGGTGGTAAAAAATATAGTTCTTTTTATTCAATAAAGTGTTTTTATTCATTCTTGAGAATTTACCGATCGCCTAAATGCCAATCTGATATCATGTCCGGTCAAACTTGTAATTTGTTCCCTTGGGAATCGCCGATCTGATTCCACCTTTTTTCCCCCTAACATCTCCCTGGTAACGCGGGATAACATGAATACTCGTGTGCATCATCTTTTGTCCCGCTTCTCTATTCACATTAAATCCCACATTAAACCCATCGGGATGAAATTGATCGGTTAAAAACCCTTGGACTTGGTTAACCATGAACCAGCAAGCGGATTGTTCTTTAAAGTCCAAATCAAAATAATTGGCAACATGACGTTTAGGAATTACCAGAACATGACCTTTACTGGCTGGATACCCATCAAACATGGCATAAGCCGTGGCTGATTCCGTCAGAACTCGCAGACTTCTGCGCGGGTTACAAAAGATACATTTATTGGACGAATGCCGCTGATAGTTATAATGAACGTATTCGTAAATTTCGCAATACTCGTCTAGGTGAATGGATTGGTAGGGAAGTTTTACGACGCACTGATACGTCGGTTTTTTATGAATATAATGTTCTCTAAATCCTTCTCTTTTCAGATCTCGCCTCACCGCATAATAGGCTTTTCCACCGGGTTTTAATAAATGTGAAACATTCATCAGAACAGTTGCCTGTTCTTCCGCAAAGAGAACATTTAACACATAAAAACAGAGTATAGTATCAAATTTAACAGTGGGATATTCGGGGAAATAGTAAGGGTCATATCCGGTAATATCAAAGCCTTTTTGCCGCAGACGTTTGACATCATTACCCAAACCACAACCAAAGTCTAAAATTTTACCCTGAAGCCGATTTTGTTCGAGGATAATCTGTCCGGGAAAGGAGAGATAAACTCTGTCTTTGGCGGTGAGATGACTGAATTTATTGGCTTGCTTTTTCATCGGACAGGAATAGAGTTTGTAGTAAGCGCTTTAGCGCTTCTGGCACTAAAGTGCCTACTACGAACCCAGCTTAGCTTCTCCGGCGGCTGGCTATCCCGTACTTAGGGTGATAATAAAGTCTTATGAATTAAGCCAAAGTCCCACGGTGTAATGCTTGTAGGTTGGGTTGACGAAGGAAACCCAACTAATTAAGCGATTAAGCTAGGTTTTCTTCAAATCAAGCCAATCGCTACACA
>NZ_JAVJNP010000046.1:0-19531 GCF_040217205.1 Coleofasciculus sp. A1-SPW-01
TTTATATGAGCGGGGGTATGGGCGAGAGGATATCGTTCAATTATTTCGATTAATCGATTGGTTTATTGCTCTACCAAAGAGAGAAGAGGAGCGATTGTGGCAAGAGATACAAACGTTAGAAGAGGAGAGAAAAATGCCTTACATTACCAGCGTTGAACGAATCGGAATCAGGAAGGGCTTGGAGCAGGGATTGGAGAAAGGCTTACAACAAGGACGACAAGAAGATATTGTCCGTATTCTTGAACTTCGGTTTGAATATATTCCGCAGGAATTGAGGGAATTAATTGGAAAAATCGAAGCTCTTGAGGTGCTAGGTACTCTTCTGGTTCAGGCGGTGACAACTCAATCCTTAGAGGCATTTGAATCTGTGGCGAATCAATTGATTACAGAGGCGGGATTGGAATTGGAGAACACAGAGCCGAGTGCGGGTGAAGAGGTGAATGAGACGTAAACAAAAAGTTAGGTTTTATTGAGCAAGAATTTGTGCGATCGCGGGTATGGGCGGGAGGATCTCGTTCAATTATTTCGATTAATCGATTTGTTTATTGCCCTACCTGAAAGTAAAAAATAACAATTGTATAAAGACATACAAACCTTACAAAAGAAGAGGAAAATGCCTTACATTAGTAGTGTTGAACGAATCGGAATCAGGAAGGGGTTACAACAAGGAAGACAAGGCTCTATTATTCGTATTCTTGAAGTTCGCTTTGAATATATTCCGCAGAAATTGAGGAAATTAATTGGGAAAATCGAGGCTCTTGATGTGCTAGAGACTCTTCTGGTTCAGGCGGTGACAACTCAATCCTTAGCGGCATTTGAATCTGTGGTAAATCAATTTGTTACTGAGGAGGGGTTGGAATTACAGAACACAGAGTAATCCCGTTTTTGCCGAGGCGACTGGAAGTCACGGCTACACAAACAAAGTCCGCCTGCGCGGACTAAATAATATCAGTATTAACTCTTTGCTGGGGCATCGCGCTCAATTATCATAATCAAATTAATTTAAATTTGTAACGACTTTTGCCACTGATTCTGCTTGTTCGGGATATAGTCGCGCTATTAATCCGCACATTTGATAGGCAGTTTCAATATTGTAAGTGCGATCGCATACAATTCTTCCCACCGTTTTTCCTCCCGTAAATGTTCTGGATAATACCGCAAGGCGTAATGACTTTGATGTTCTTGCCAATGGCTACAATAGTCAATCAAAGTCTGTAAAGCATCCTTAACATCCTCATCTTCCCTTAACATTTCAGCAAACGTTGTTGCCAGTAATGGGTGGGCAAAAGCATAAACATTGTCTGTTGTAATTCTCATCCAGCGCGTTACCTGCCAACATAAATGCATCTGCCGTAATTGGCGATCGCGCATTTTTGTCACGGCTTTAATATCCTCTTTAGTTAGTGCGCCTTTCGCTACTGCCAATAGTGCAAAAAACTGCCACCGTTCCTCTGGTAAGTCGAGTTCATCTAAGCGTTTTATCTGTTGCTGGACATACGCCTCAAAAGTTTTAGGTGTATGTGCCAACAATTCCTGCACATCCTGTCTCTGCTTTGGCGCATGATGAAGTAATTCATCAATCAGACAGTTCAGGTAAAGTGGAAAGCCTTGAATGATTTTATCGAGTTGATCAACTAAGCTTGTATCGTCTGCAAATCCTGCTAATTCACCATTACCTGCTTCTCGTAACCATTGCGCGATCGCACTCTTAGACAAACGATCAAGATGTAACGATTCGCCGTTATCCGTCCAGCCTTCCAAGTATTTTTGCTCTTGTTTTTCCTCTGCTCTCGCTGAAGCGATTACAAATACATTTTCTGGTAAAGGATTGGGAAAAGGAGGAAGAAACGTTTCTCCTGCTTCATCTAAACCATCGATTACAATAATCAAAGGCTTTTCTGTTTGTCTCCCTGATCTTATGCGGTTATAGAGTATTGTGCGTAAGTCATCTTTATTGTTAGATGATAGATTATAAGCAAAATCTTTATCAGTATCAAGTTGTTGGATTAGATTCCGATAAGCACTTTCGACAGAACGAGTTCTCTCATTGAAAAAATGGTAAGCAATATCACAATCTTTGTTCCGCCATTCTTTGACCCAGTTAGCCAGCAGTGCCGTTTTACCAAAACCTGCGGGAGCTGTTACCAGGAATAAACCGCTGGAGTTTTCTTGCAAAAATATGGCTAATTTATGGCGTTCTTCCTCACGCCCCACAAATAACTGGGTGTATTCGCTGATCGTTTGCTCAACTTTATCAACAACCTCCCATTCTGTCAGTCTTGGATGTTGAGGTGATTTGAAACGCCACTCTTGCTGTCTCATCTCCCAAATCGATTCCTGGATAGTTACTCCCTTCTGTCTCATTCAGATTTTGGAGATGGGTATAACCATAGACTGCCGAGAATAGAGGAATTAGTAACGTTTCCGCTCCCTTATTAATATCTGTTCGTGTCATCGCTGTAGCCCCCTTGACCTGAGTGACAAAGCGAGACATTAATGTATTGATTCGGTTTTGCGATCGCAACAGTTCCATAAACTCGATTGGGCAGGCGATATTCCTCTAGTTTTAACACATAGTCCTCCGACTTGATATTTAAGCCTAAGGTGAAAGCATCTTTATGAATCACAAGCGTCGCTCCAGCCAGGGAAAAATTTGAATCTGTGGTGGATCAATATGTTACGGATGAGGAATCGGGATTGGAGAACACAGAGCTGAGTTCGCGTGAAGAGGCAAATGAGACGTAAACAAAGAGTTAGGTTTTATTGAGTAATAATTTATTTGGTGGGCATTGCCCACCAGCCTTAAATCAATGACATCAAACAACAACAGTATGCTATCCATGACCAATGACTCAATATCTGAAAAATCAATGCCTGAAGCTATTGCTTATCAGTCCAACTGAAACCCATTTAACTATTCTTTTGAAATAAACAGTAAAAATCCACGACTGTAATAGTCGTGGATTTTGCAACTGAGGCTCTCTTCTAGTCCTGCCGAAGCAAGGCTTTTTGTTATCCCAAATTCCAAGGGTTAGGAGGACTTTAAAAACGTTATTTGCTGGCGCTACCCGTAATAATTTTGGGATACAATCATCTTGGGTTAACGACAGGTGGATGAGGTGTGAATGTTAGCTTACAGCTAGTGCTGTCAGAAGTAATACATTGACGAATAGAATAGCGCACGCCCCTTGAAAAGCATAGCGACGCTGTTGCTCACTATTGGGATATTCAGCATAATATACAGGGGCTTCGATCGCGTAGTTGTTCAGTTGTCCATCTTGGTTGATTGTGGTGTACATCTGAATCTTTCTCCTCTGTTTTGTTTGTTCTCTCTGTTGTCTATAACTTTAACGAATGTCTTTACAGAAAGGCAATAGATATGCTATATGATCTTGTTCTGCTTTTTATAAGATGAGCTTATCAAATAAACCTGTAGTATATGCTTAGGTAATAATACCGACTTAACTCCATCACAGACAGTTTTCCCCTAGAACTTCTCCATTGCCATTCATCAAAAGACTGAACTTTGCGTCTGTTAAGATGGATCAGCCACAGTTAGATTTACCGTTCTACAGTAAAGATGGACAACACACTGAACAGGCTTCGCCGCCTGAAACGAAATATGGGTTACCGTGTCGAAGATGCCATGAGACACTTATCCAACAACGTGAGTCCGTCAGCAATAGTTAATCAAAAGGAAATTAGAGTAGTTGGCTTAAAACGGAGTGGAAATCATGCCATTATCAACTGGATCAGAAAACAACACCACGGTGAAGTCTGGCATTTGAATAAGATTCCAGTCAAAAGAAATCCATACCGTTTCTTGTATGAACATTATCCCAAAGAAAAATTAAAGCAGGAAGCTAAAGGTAATTTCACAAAAAAAGACTGTTTAATCTATAGCTATGAAGACCATGCGCTTGAGCAAATCACTGACAATGAGTTTGAGAGAAAAAGTGAACTGTACTTGGGTGAAAGTGCAATCAAATACGACGTAATTATCTTAAGAGATCCATTCAATATGCTGGCAAGCCGATTTAAAAAGGGATATATGAAAGTAAAATGTCCTGATAGAACATTAGTTGAACTGTGGATATCATACGCTCAAGAATTATTGGGAGAAACGCAGTTTTTGAAAAATCATAAAATTGTGGTTAATTATAATCAGTGGTTTATCGATGTGGACTATCGCCAGCAATTAGCCAAGCAACTTAATATCAAATTTTCTGATGCAGGTTTTAATGAGGTAAAAGGTCAAGGTGGTGGGAGTTCTTTCGACGGACTTATATTTCGGGGGAAAGCGGCTGAAATGGATATTCTTAACCGATGGAAAGTCTTCGCTGATCAGCCACAATACCAAAAACTCATCGATAATACAGAACTTCAATACTATTCAAAACGAATCTTTGGTCATATTCCCGGAACGGAACGCTATTTTTGAGAGATTTCCTTATGGGAGCATCTTACTTGACAGGTGTTCCAAAGTTACCTGCGTCGGAAATTTATGCAAACCCTTATCTATCAAGGGTTTAAGTGGTTTTTCATCTAGTCAGGGAGTAAAGATTAACTCAAACTTTACGAATACCTTGCCAAAAGTTAACCCTTTCACCCCGATAAAGGGAGTAAGATTGATGAAGATTTCTTGGGGGTGGATTATGAATAGATTTCCTGGCTACTCGCATCAATTACAACGGCACATTCGCAATCATACCCTTCATTGGGTTTCGCCAAAATCCGGTCAAACGCACAACGGCAATAATCAACTCCCCAACTTGAACGTTTCCCCAGAAATCCCAAAATTGCTTGGGTAGGGGAGATAAGAGAAATAGGGGCGGCTTAGTTCACAGTTGGGTGGAATGATCATAGTGAAACCATCGGTTGGGGGAAATTTAGTAACATCTGGATTAAAAAGAAACGATAGTAGTAAAACTCGCCCCTAGATATCGGTCAGGGCGGGTTTTGAATAAAGGTTAAGCTGTCATGCATTTAAATTGGGTATTAGTAGCGAGCAAGATGCAAAGCCTGCGGCATGGCTTCGCTAAACGCACTACAAGGATTTCGTCATTATTGACATTAAGGTTTAAATGCCGAACAGCTTATCACCAATAGCGCTGGCTCAAAAAATCTGTAACTATTCAACCCAATGTCTGGTTAATTCCCGAATATAAGGAAGAATAATCTTCATCCGCTAACCCAGCGTTTTTCGCCTTTTCGACAACCTGGCGCACACCCGCCAAACTACTCGCTTCTAACCCTTCGGCTTTTGCCTCACTAAGGAATAAATTAATATCTTTAAGTAAATGTTTCAGAGGGAAATTGGGATCAGCAAAATTACTGTCTTGCATCCGATTTAACTTCTTATCAAACGTCGGTGCATACAGCGCACTGTCTCGCAGCAGTTCCATAAACTTGTCTACATCCACCCCCTGACGCTTTACAAATCCCAAACTAAGGGCAAATCCGGCGGTTAACGAGGCAATTAATTGATTTAAGGCTAACTTTGTGGCGGCGGCGGTTCCCACGGGACCCATTAATAGGGGTTCTCCAAAATTTTTGAGTAACTCTTGCCATTTTTGAAACTGATCTTCAGACGCCCCTACCATGACTTGCAGCTTGCCATCTTTGACTTGCGGAATACTCCCTAATACAGGCGCTTCTAGATACTCACCCCCGACGGCTACGATTTGATTTTGAATATCTTGGCTTTGTCTGGGGGAAATGGTTCCCATTTGAATCACGGTGCGTCCTTTTAATGCTTCTTGGCAACTATCAGATAGTGCCACCTGTCGAATTGCATCAGCATCCGCCAACATTAAAATAACGCAATCGACAGCCGCGATCGCATCCGCCGCCGAATCAGTCGTTTCGGCTCCTGAATCCTTTAGAGGTTCTAGCTTAGATGAGGTGCGATTGTACGCCACGACTGGTATTTCCGCATCCAGTAACCGTTGCGCCATGGGTTGTCCCATTAATCCTGTACCGAGAAATCCTACCTTAACCATGTATTTGTTTTGGGGTTGACTACATCAAAACACTCCCTTGCAATCTTGCACCCACTGCTTGACTCTGACACCTATCTGTTGAGGGATTTCTTTTTTTCTGAACATAAGACAGATCGAAGGGTAGGAGGGTAGGAGGGTAGAAGGTAAAAATCATATCGTATTGTAGGGGCGGGTTTAGCCATTTAATTGACGAATATACCGAAAACTTATCAACAAAACCCGCCCTCTTGCCGTTTAGATTTAAGACATAAGACGAATAACATAAGGCATAAAACAATTACCCTTTCCACCAACGCTCCTCTTGCACAAGTGTATGCATTTGCCAATTCGGATCAGGTTGAGGATAATCTAAGCGGTAATGTCCGCCACGACTTTCTGTCCGAAACAAAGCGCTTTTCAAAATTAAGTAAGCTATATCTAATAAGTTAGAGGTTTCTCCCCAAGTTCGCACCAGGTAATCAGCATTTGGAACATCAAGTTGAACTGTCTTCTGTGGCGTTAAATTCCGTAACTGTTGGCTTAAAGGCAACGCAGCCAATTCGGACTGCCAGACTTCCACCTGCGCGATCGCACGTTCTAACTTTTGTGCAGATCGACAAATCCCAGCACTTTGCCAGACTAAACGTTTTAACTCATCTTGTATCGCCAGCATTTTATCTGTTTTCGTAGCTTCATCGGATAAGGTTAAGGGAGAAATAGAAGCTGAGTCCTGATTCAAGACCGATTGATCGGGTGTTAATTCTCCCAACTGAGCGCCAAATACAATACATTCCAATAGCGAATTACTGGCTAGGCGATTCGCACCATGAACACCCGTACTCGCCGTTTCACCCACGGCATATAAATTAGGAATAGAGGTAGAGGTCATTAAATCTGTAGCAATTCCCCCCATCCAATAATGGGCGGCGGGGGTGACAGGAATCATATCCCGAAATACATCAACCCCCCATTGCTGACAAACTTGGATAATATTCGGAAATCGGTGGCGAATGCGATCATCGGGAATGGGGCGCAAATCTAAATAGACATGACTGGTGGCTGGATCAGGTTTAGTTTTCTGTAAATGACTAAAAATCGCTCGACTCACCACATCTCTAGGCGCAAGTTCGCCATCAGGATGATACTCAAAGGCAAAACGGTGTCCCTGATCATCCACCAGATGCGCCCCTTCTCCCCGCACCGCTTCGCTGATCAGAAAATGAGGCGCTCCCGGTTTGGTTAAAGCCGTGGGATGAAATTGGACAAATTCCAAGTCTCTGAGAATCGCACCCGCCCGCCATGCGATCGCGACTCCATCTCCGGTACTGACATCGGGATTCGTTGTCTGGGCAAAAACTTGACCGCCGCCTCCTGTAGCCAGGACAACCGCACCCGCCCGTATCCAACTGATTTGACCCTGATACATGAGTTGGACACCTTGACAATCACCCGTGTCAGGATTCAGCCAGACAGATAAAGCAAATGCCTGCTGAAGCACCGTAATATGAGCTTGGCGCAAGACTAAGGCAGTAAGCGTACTCACTACCGCCCGCCCTGTGGTATCCGCCGCATGGAGAACCCGGGGACGAGAATGAGCCGCCTCTAAGGTTAACGCTAACTGCTCCCCCCGTCGATCAAACGTCACCCCCATCTCCACTAACGAGCGAATGCGATCCGGTGCTTGTTGAGCCAGAAACTCCACAGCATCAGCGTCACAAAGCCCCGCCCCTGCCCGAAGTGTATCCTCAACATGCAACACTGGGGAATCTCCGGGGGCAATAGCCGCCGCAATACCGCCCTGCGCCCAGTCACTGGCACCGATGGATAGAGTATCTTTGGTTATCAGTGCAACATTTAAGCGATCGGGTAGACATAGGGCGGCATAAAGTCCAGCCGCGCCAGCACCTACAACGATGACATCAAACTGGGTTGGCTGATGGAGTGGCGATTGAGAATTGTCAGGAACAGAAATCATCAGGAAAATGGGTTTGAAACCCCGTCCTTTTAGGACGGCTTTACATTGAATTGAATCCCCTCGCGGGGTGGAGGGGTATGGTTGCCCCTCCGTTGGGGTATGGTTGCCCCGACTCTTTCGAGTAAAGTTAGCTTCGCCAATGTTTCAAGAGCTTGTTAGGCTGAAAGCACTGTCCCAGTGACCTTAGAACTGTTTAACCTTCAGCGACAGAGCAAGGAACTAGCTTCGCATTCCAGGGTGTCGTGACTCAAAAAACGTAGTCAGTTAAGACTTAGGCTGGTCAGAATGGCTTGTCAGATTGCTCTTTCAAGCCTCATGGCTTTAGGCTGAGGTTCCTGACAGTTAGTCCAAATATAGTCAAATATTTGAGGAGACATGGGAATCTTCACCTCCCCAAGGGCAATGTAGAGACTAAAATGCAACGTCTCTACACAGGTTTTCATCCCTCTACCCTCTGTCATCTGCCTTGATCCTTGTGTAAAAAATAACCCACCCCCCAACAGGAGTGGGTTGAACTAGGAATTTCCTGGATTATCCGAGTTTAGTAGACGCCGGGATTGTAGCGGTCGTCACCTTCGTTGTAAACGTCCGCTGTATCGGTCACAGTGAATGCATCCAGATTGTCTTTTAGCACCTGCTTTTGCCGATCAGTCAATCCGGGAATATCCAGCACTTCCTCTACATCGTCGTAGGGAGCATTCTGGATGATCAATGATGCTAATGTCGGGAACATGCCCCGATACTTGCGAAACGCTCGGATATGAGTATTGTTCAAATCCAGCTTTTGACCATACTCTGTTTCCAGCTTGGCATCGGCTGGATTCCGTAGAGTCGTCTCAGCCAGTAACATCGGTGACCCATTCGGGAGCGCGTTACTCAAAGACACGCCCGGAGTCCAGGACATTGGTGCTGCGATCGCGCTTTGGGAGAAACCCAACCATCCTAAGCAGCCCACTAACAGTCCCCATACCACTAACACACGAACCAATCGTTTCATTAACTCTCCTCCTTACTCAAACACATTGAAGACCAAGAGAGAACTGCCGTTCTACAACACTTGGACAAAGCTAGACAATATTGGATCTTCTTAGACATCATCCGGATTGCTTCCTGTTTCACTCTGGCGGTGTCGGCACTCAACCAGTCCACAGGCTTAACATCGGACGGAACTCGCCCTACTTAAAATCTGTATTTGTTTTCTATCCTCTCATCTTAAAAAACCTGCTGGAGACCCTCGCTTTTAGCGACGGGAGGAAAGCAGGGCAGGATGTACTACTTTCCTTGGACAAAATTGGTGGGGGAGTATGGTTGCTCCCCCCTTGGGGTATGGTTGCCCCAACTCCCTTTCGGGGTAAAGTTTGCCTCGCCAATGTTAACGGTCGGTACTTTCCAAGCAGCACGCTTCTTAACCCTTTAGACCTGTTTAACCACTCGGTTCTAGAGCTTGGAACTGGCACGCATCCCAAGGTAGGATTTTTAACACTTGCCGTTAACGTAGTGCGCGTAGCACTTAGGCTGGTCAACTTGGGCTATAAGGAGCCCTCGCTTTTAGCGACGGGTCGTTGACCTTATCTATCCCTACCTCAAGAGTTTAGGCGCTTATCCGCCCAAAATCATGAAAAATGCTAAATAGTTCTAAAAGTCTACCGGAAAACCGGGGTTTTGTGGGAAGATTAAAAATTGTCTCTGTTGACGAAAGAATCAGGAAATTAGCTATGGCTCTGCGATTAGGCGACACTGTTCCCAACTTCACGCAATCCTCTAGTGAAGGCGAAATCAACTTCTATGACTGGGCAGGGGATAGCTGGGTCGTGTTATTCTCCCACCCAGCTGACTATACACCCGTTTGCACCACAGAGTTAGGCGAGGTTGCCAAGCTCAAACCCGAATTCGATAAGCGCAATGCTAAAGTCATCGCCTTGAGTGTTGACGATGCGGAGTCTCATCAGGGTTGGATTCAAGACATCAACGAAACCCAGAATACGACCGTCAACTACCCGGTTTTGGCAGATGCGGATAAAAAGGTGTCGGATCTGTATGACATGATTCATCCCAATGCCAATGCTAGTGTGACGGTACGCACCGTCTTTGTCATTGACCCCCAGAAAAAACTGCGCCTGACCATCACCTATCCTCCTAGCACCGGTCGCAACTTTGATGAAATCTTGCGGGTGATTGACTCCCTACAGCTTACGGATCACCATCAAGTCGCCACTCCCGTGAATTGGAAAGAAGGAGATGACTGTGTAATTGTCCCCTCTCTGAAAGACCCAGAAGTCTTAAAAGAAAAATTCCCCAAAGGTTACACCGAAGTCAAGCCTTACCTGCGGATGACCCCTCAACCCAACAAGTAAGGGTTAAGGTAATGGCGTGGCGCAGCCCTCACTCCATAGTTAAAAAGTAGGGGAAGTAGGGGGAGCGGGGGGAGCAGGGGAAGCAGGGGGAGCAGGGGAAGCAGGGGGAGCGGTGTAGAGACGTAGCAGGCTACGTCTGGAAGCAGGGGGAGTTCCTCCTGTAGGGGCGGGTTTTACCGATAAAGTTTTGGCACAAACTCATAACTTGACTAAACCCGCCCTTCTCAGGGAACAGGGGAGGTACAGAAAAAGGACAATAAAGCAGCAACCTTGTAAAGCAAATGGATATTAAAGAAGGCTTTGTCGGCACAGTAGGGAATACCCCTCTAATTCGATTAAATAGCTTCAGCGAAGAGACAGGCTGTGAAATCCTGGGAAAAGCTGAGTTTCTTAATCCTGGCGGTTCTGTCAAAGACCGCGCCGCCCTCTATATTATTCAAGATGCTGAAGACAAAGGGTTACTCAAGCCTGGTGGTACAGTTGTTGAGGGAACGGCTGGTAATACGGGTATTGGTTTAGCGCATATTTGCAACGCGAAGGGATATAAGTGCCTAATTATCATTCCCGAAACTCAATCCCAAGAGAAAATGGATGCATTAAGAACGCTAGGTGCCGAAGTGCGTCCGGTTCCGGCTGTACCGTATAAAAACCCAAATAATTACGTTAAGCTATCGGGACGAACTGCCGAAGAGATGGAGAATGCAATTTGGGCAAATCAGTTTGATAATTTAGCGAATCGACAGGCACATTACGAAACCACGGGACCCGAAATTTGGGGACAAACCGATGGTAAAGTGGATGCTTGGGTGGCGGCTACAGGGACAGGGGGAACATTTGCTGGGGTTTCCATGTTCCTGAAAGAAAAAAATCCCCAGATTAAATCCATTGTGGCTGACCCGATGGGGAGTGGGTTGTACAGTTACGTGAAGACGGGCGAAATTAACACAGAGGGAACTTCTATTACTGAAGGGATTGGTAACAGCCGAATTACTGCTAATATGCAAGGCGTTCCCATTGATGATGCGATTCAAATTGATGACAAAGAAGCGGTGCGGGTGATTTACCAACTGCTGGAAAAAGATGGTTTATTCATGGGCGGTTCTGTAGGAATTAATGTCGGTGCAGCCGTCGCCTTAGCCAAAGAAATGGGACCTGGACATACAATTGTGACGGTGCTTTGTGATAGCGGTTCGCGTTATCAATCGCGGCTTTATAATCGGGAGTGGTTGGCGCAAAAGGGGCTGTTACCTGAACGTTAGTGGCATCATCATCACATCTGTAGACGCGCCATGGCGCGTCTCTACAATACATATTTATTTGAATTTGTCAACCTCTAGACAGGAGTTGATCTGTAAGCAATCATTTTGTCCCTTGGGTGAAGCGTTGCACTGTCAATTGGATGGCTAAAGCCACCAAGCCAACAGCCACGAGACTAAAGACAGCCGTGGCGAGAGTACTGATTCCCACAACTAAAGTACGAACCGCGATCGCAATATTAATCGCCGTCACATTCCCAGAGGGTAGAGGCTTATTCGCTAAGGATTGTGCAATAGCGGTTGTCAGCCAGTATCCCGCGATCGCCAGAGAACCGGATATCAAGGCTGAAGCCAAGCAGTTTAAGGGAGTCGGCGGCGTTTGTTCGGTAGTCGTGGGTTGGTTATCGGGATTAGTGGTCATGAATCTGATGTCTATGGTTTCATCCTTTACTTATTATGAGTGATTTGGCGGACACCCTATTACCGTGTAGAGACGTAGCATGCTACGTCTCTACATCACCGTTAACTGTAGTTACATCAAGCGATGCCTTAACCGTTGCGTTCTGAGGCTGAGTCAAATTCAACTTTGTCATAAATATCTGCGGCTCTTCCGTACCTGTTACGCTAAATTGCCTCAGACGATACCCAAACTATAGAACTTGTTGGGCTGGTGCATAGTGGTACAATAGTCCAGTATAGACAAAGCACAACTCTAAGAGTCATGTCTAAATCACCATCTAACATTCCAGCTTCTTCTGTTCAAAGAGAACTTTCTATTAGAAGTGAAAGCATTCAAAGAATTTATAATTTTTATATAAACAATCTTTTCTATGTAAACAGAAGATACCAAAGAAAGCTGGTTTGGACTATAGAGGAAAAAAGGGCATTTATAGATTCAATACTACAAGGTTTTCCAGTGCCAATAATTTTGTTAGCTGGAGCTGAGCGAGAAAAAGCGCCTGTATTTGAAATTATAGATGGAATGCAAAGATTGAATGCGATTACATCTTTTATTGAAGGCGAGTTTGAAGTTAAGGAAAAATACTTCGATCTACAAACGATGGTGGAATCAAAATCCCGCCTAGATAAAGGGTTTTTAAAACAAAAGAAGCCTATTCTTGGAAGAAATTCATGCGAGATAATAGCAAGTTACACACTACCTATATCAGTTTACTCATTTGATGACAATGAAAAAGTTGATGAAGTTTTTAGGCGAATTAACTCAAATGGCAAACATTTATCTAGACAAGAGTTAAGAGCTGCTGGAGCAACGGCTGATTTTCCTGACTTAGTAAGGAGAATATCGAGTGAAATCAGAACTGATACATCTGATTCAGATATTCTTCTTCTGAATAATATGAAAATTATAAGTATTACTAATCGTGAAATAGAATATGGAATAAAAGTAGATGACATTTTTTGGGTAAAAAATAATGTTCTCAGGAAAGAAATGATTAGGGAATCAAAAGATGAAGAGATTGTGGCTGATATTGTTGCATACATTGCATTAGGCGAAACCCCAAAAAGTAGCTCCGAAGTTTTGGATGAATACTATGGATTAAGCAAAGGTTCTAAGAGAGAGGAAATAGAGACTGCACTTCGGATAGAAAATCCAGCTATTATTAGAGAAAAGTTTGTTAAAGTGTATAATGAAGTTCGCATAGTATTAGACGAATCAGGTCAAAAATTCAGTGAATTAATATCCGAACAAAAGCTTCAATCAGTACCTCGATACTTTCAAGTTGTATTTCTAAGCTTTTATGAATTGATGTTTGTTGAGAAAATGGAGATTGCTGACTATAGAGGACTCATAGATTGTTTGACGAATATTGGTCAGAATATACAAATTACTAGAGGCGGTAATTGGAGTTCAGCAAACAAAACTACTAATATAAGAGCTGTCAAAGGTATTATTCGAGATTGCTTTAAACCAAGAGAGCGGATAGATCCAGCTATTGATAATTGGTTAACGGAGTTTGAAACATTATTGGTTCAATCTAAGACTGAGCAGACGTTGTATGATTTCAAACAGGGTTTCACAAAGCTAGATGGAAGAGGAGAGTTTGATCAAGAGAATTTTGATAAAATAATAAAAACTCTCACAGCTATGGCAAATTATTCACCTAATGCTACTGGTCATGTTTGTGTTGGCGTAGCAGATAACGATAATGATGCGAAGAGAGTGAAAAGTATATACGGTATCCAATGGAGAGAGTATAAAGGCTTTAAAATAGTAGGAATAGAACATGAAGCCGCTAGACTCCAAGGCAGTGTTGATAAATTCTTCCGATGGTTAGTGCAAAAAGTCCAATCCCAGCCCATTGAAAAGCATGTAAAAGACAATATTGGCAGAAATATTAAGCTGGTTAATTATGATGGAAAAGATGTAGTATTGTTTAGCCTGAAGGCAGGCAAAGATCCTACGGCATACAACGAAAAGTACTACCAGCGTATTGGTGCAAATGTTGAAGAGATTGAATTTCCACAATATAAATATCTTTTTAATCGCTTTGCTCAGACTTAAAAGATACCACGGCTACTTCCCAATTTTTGATGAGTCAGTATGGTATGGTTGACTTCATCTCCGTTGACTTCATCTCCTCTGAGGTCGGGAAATTTTGGCGGACTGGTGTATCAATTGTTTAGTCTTTCCCGTGAATAATTATTAGAACGGTTTGGATAGTCGTTGAGAAGTCTGAGTCGGGAAAGTAGTCAAGAAGTGGGACAAAGTTAGGCGAAAATAGACCCTAATCCCAAATCTAACCTCTAAAATCGAATGACGCGAAAGCCTCACGATCAATTTGCCAAACAATACCTAGAGGAATTATTAGCACCTCTGGGAAGCGTGGAAACCAGTCGCGAAATATCCCCCGAAATCCGCCAAGTCGATGTTTGGTTTGTGCCAACGCCATCGCCATCGACAGCACCGGAAAACTTAGGTTTACTGGGTCGCATGGCAGCAACGGCTTGTCTGTTGGAACCTTTCCGCAATGCACCGAGTCCATCAGAGGTACTCGACTGTCAGAGTAAGTTGAATTCAGTCCGTAGCGAAATGCGGCGTAAAGCCAGACGAGAAGGAACTTCTTTTCGAGAAGCGGATTGGCCCAATTTATGGATTCTCTCGCCCTCTTGTTCGACAAGGTTGTTGAACGGATTTGGTGCAAGACTAAATGAGTCAGAAAACTGGGGGGAAGGAGTGTATTTTCTGCCGGAGTTCCAAAAGAGTGCATTGATCGCGATTAACCAACTCCCAGTTACTGAAGATACACTTTGGTTAAGGGTTCTGGGAAAAAGGGGAACTCAGAGGCGGGCGATCGATGAGTTGGTCGCCTTACCACAACAGAACCCATTTCGGCAGACTATTCTGGAGATTCTGGCGAACTGGCGTATCACTGTCAACGATAGCGAAAATTTAAGTGAACAGGACAGGGAGTTGCTTATGAACTTATCACCAGCTTATTTGAAATGGCAGGAAGAAACCTTACAACAAGGTCGGTTTGAAGGTATACAAGTAGGTCGGCTTGAAGGTATACAAGAAGGCATACAGGAAGGCAGGCTTGAAGGACAACGGCAGATGGCGGAAAACTTTCTCAGAGTGCGATTTGGCAAACTGGATCAGGAATTATCGGGTGCGATCGCGCCAATGTTACAGTTACCCCCTCCAGAGTTGACTCGTCTGTTGTTTAACCTTTCTCGTGAGGAACTGTTGGTTTGGTTTGGAAATGCGCCTTGGCAAGAAGATACCTTATCCGAAGGAAGGCGAGAAATAGTAGAAAACTTCCTCCGAGTGCGATTTGGCGAACTGGATCAGGAATTATCGAGTGCGATCGCGCCGATGTTACAGCTACCTCCTCAGGAGTTAACTTCCCTGTTGACTACCCTTTCGGGTGAGCAATTGTTAGAACGGTTTGGAGAGTCCTCTGGCTAATGAATGTTAGACGACACCGGAAACGTTCTAGCCACCTAATCCCAGACGCCTTTGGCAATAAGATAATTAGTGTAGTCGTAAAAAACAACTCTGGCGATGAGATCTGTTATCCGCCCAGTAGAGGTAACTGATGAACCTTTTTTGTGGGACATGCTATATCTGGCACTCTATGTTCCACCCGACGCTACACCTTTACCACGAGAGGTGATTTATCAGCCGGAATTGGCTAAGTATGTTAAAGATTGGGGACAACCGGATGATATCGGTTTTATCGCCATGCTTAAGGACAGTCAAATGCCTGTGGGTGCGGCGTGGTTACGACTATTTAAGAGTAGCAATAAAGGATTTGGATATGTCAACGATGAAACACCAGAACTAACCATCGCTGTTTTGCCGGACTATCGCGGTCATGGTATTGGCTCTCAACTCCTTACCCAGTTAGTTGAAACAGCGCAACCGTGCTACTCTGCCGTTTCTCTAAGTGTATCCCCCGATAATCCCGCCTTGCGATTGTATCGCCGCTTTGGGTTTGAAGTTATTGGTCAAGGGGGAAATTCGTTGACCCTGACTAAAACTTTTATTTCCCCTACAAATCATATTTACTAGACTATTTTAGTGAAAATAAAAATGGTTTTATGCCCATTCTGTTCTTAAAATTCCATCCGCCATTTTATGTTGATTGATGTCCATCTTAAAATGAATTAAAGACGCCTGATGAGGACGGACACCTAACGTTATTCTGGGAAATATTCAGTATCTAAGGTTACATTTTTGACATTTGGGAGTCAGGGCAAGACGCCTAAAAAATAGTAAATTAGCTTTATTTCCACCGCGCTGTACTCCTTTGGCTGCGCTACGCTAATTAAAGTTATTTCGATTCCCCGGTTCTGATCAGCAGACGACAAGGATCGATAATTGAGACCGATAGCCGGAGTGCGATCGCCTTCTCATTGAGGACATCTCTCAAACGTCAGTAACGAGGTCACCGTGCAGCTAAAACAAGTGATTATCGCCCACAAAGCCAGAGACTCCCAAGGTCAAGCTTGGGCGGAAAAATGCGCTCGGCAATTGGAACAACGCGGTTGTCATGTCCTGATTGGACCAAGTAGTGCCAAGGATAATCCCTATCCTGTGTTTTTGGCATCCGTGATGCAAAACATCGATCTGGCGGTGGTGCTGGGAGGAGATGGCGCAGCCTTAGCCGCCGCACGACACCTCGCCCCCGCAGGTATCCCGATTTTGGCGATTAATATTGGCGGACATCTGGGATTTCTGACCGAACCCTTTGAAGCGTTCAAAGACACCGAACGGATATGGGATCGGATTATCGAAGATCGCTATGCTGTGCAGCGACGCATGATGATCGAAGCCTTTTTGTTTGAAGGGGATTCCCGCCAGGATAGCTTTGCCACACGTACTAATCTCGAACCGATCAGCGATCGCTATTTGGCGCTGAATGAAATGTGCATCAAACCCGCTTCAGCCGATCGCATGATTACCTCGATTCTGGAAATGGAAATTGACGGGGAAGTGGTTGATCAGTATCAAGGGGATGGATTGATTGTCTCCACACCAACCGGTTCCACCTGCTATACCTTATCTGCCAATGGTCCAATTCTCCATGATGGCATGGAAGCGATCGGGGTGACACCGATTTGTCCCTTAAGTCTATCCAGTCGTCCCTTAGTCTTACCTGCGGGTTCTGTTGTCAGCATTTGGCCCCTCGGCGATTATGAACTCAACACCAAGCTGTGGATGGATGGGGTGATGGCAACCCCAATTTGGCCCGGACAACGGGTGGATGTGCGTAAGGCAGATTGCTATGCTAAGTTTATTGTTCTCCGCGAAAATAGTTCCTACTACAAAACCTTACGGGAAAAACTCCAGTGGGCGGGGGCGAGATTTCATTACAGTAATAATCACCGACATTGATTGATGGAGGTTGGCTGAATAAGGATTGTGGTGAGGGGAGGGAATAGGGAACAGGGAACGGGTTTCATGACTTTAACCCCTAAATTATACTGTTTCAGTTGGATGTAGGGGCGGGTTTTACTACTATCGTTTCCTCTTCACCCAAATGTGACTAAACATTCCTACGGTTCTCTCTTGCATTGCCGGAATTGACTAAAGTAAGAATAATAAAACCCTAACCATACATATCAGTTCTGGGGTTAATTGTCTACCCAAAAGCGAGCATTGCATAATGATGATTTCACAAGCCGAGTATCGCCAACGCCGCGAACAGTTGATGAGTCAGATTGGTCAGGGGACGGCTATCTTCCGCAGCGCCCCGGTTGCGGTGATGCATAATGATGTGGAATATAATTTTCGTCAGGATAGTGATTTCTTTTATCTGACGGGGTTTAATGAAGCTGAAGCCGTGGCGGTGTTAGCGCCGCACCATGCTGAACATCGCTTTGTTCTGTTTGTCCAACCCAAAGATCCAGAGAAGGAAGTTTGGACAGGGTATCGGACGGGGGTTGAGGGGGCGAAAGAACGCTATGGCGCGGATGAGGCGTATCCGATTACGGAACTAGAGGAGAAGTTACCCCAGTATTTAGAGAAGGCAGATCGGATTTATTATCAGTTAGGGCGCGATCGCCATTTTAATCAAACCGTTCTCACCCATTGGCAAAGGTTGATGCGGACGTACCCTAAGCGGGGAACGGGTCCGATGGCGATTGAGTCCACGAATCCGCTGCTCCAGAAGATGCGCTTGGTGAAGAGTCCAACCGAGTTGGAGATGATGCGTCAAGCTGTGGCGATTTCCGTAGACGCCCATAATCACGCCCGCAAATTTGCCCAACCGGGATGTTATGAGTACCAAATTCAGGCGGAAATCGAATATATGTTTCGTCAACGGGGGGCGTTGGGTCCAGCCTATCCGTCGATTGTGGCGTCGGGGGTGAATAGTTGTATTCTGCATTATGTGGAAAATACCCGCCAGATGGAAACTGGGGATTTGTTGTTGATTGATGCGGGCTGTGCTTATCAGTATTACAATGCCGATATTACCCGCACGTTTCCGATTGGGGGTAAATTTAGCGGAGATCAACGGATTATTTATGAGTTGGTATTGAAGGCGCAGCAAGACGCGATCGCACAGGTGCAACCGGGAAAACCCTATAATCTATTTCACGATACCGCCGTGCGCGTATTGGTGGAAGGATTAATGGATTTGGGATTACTGGCGGGAGATATCGAGGAAATTATTAAGGAGGAGAAATATAAGCCCTTCTATATGCATCGGACTGGACATTGGTTAGGATTAGATGTTCATGATTCTGGGGTATATAAGAATGGGGAAGAATCCTGGCAAACCTTTGAACCGGGTCAAGTGGTGACGGTGGAACCGGGATTGTATATTGGCTTAGATATTAAACCAGTAGAAGGTCAACCTGAGATTCCTGAACGTTGGCGCGGGATTGGTGTCAGAATTGAGGATGATGTTTTGGTTACCGAGTCGGGGAATGAGGTGTTAACGGCTGGGGTGCCCAAATTGGTAGAGGAGATGGAAAGCTAGAAGGGTAATAATTTGACCAAAATCCGGAGTGTAGGGGCGGGTGTAGGGACTTTGATCGCGGTGTAACCGATAACTTTTGTGGCAAAACCCGCCCTTTTCTAAAATCAAAGCAATTAATTCCAAAGTAGCCCTGAACTAAAGTAGCCCTGAACTAAAGTTCGGGCTAAAAGCTTAAACCCGTTAAAACGGGTTCAAAGACTTATAGCAACCGCCATAGCGGTTAGGACACATCATTTAAGTAGAGACGCGCCATGGCGCGTCTCTACTTTAGGTTTATGGAATACAGAAAGCATGAGTTGAGCGCGAGCTTCGTTTTTTGCCCTCCGCTCAGGTGTCATTCGCTTTCGTAACTCGCTAAAGGGCTTGGTTTTCATAAGCTGTTCGGCATTTAAACCTTAATATCAATAATGGCGCAATCCTTGCCGTAGTGCGTTAAGCGAAGCCATGCCGCAGGCTTTGCATCTTGCTCGCTACATCAAGCATCTTGCTCGCTACTAATACCCAATTTAAATGC
>NZ_JAVJNP010000147.1:0-85538 GCF_040217205.1 Coleofasciculus sp. A1-SPW-01
CCCCCACAGTGCTATACTGTGTTATGTAGATGCACCCTGATGATCGGGAGAGTCGCCTAATTTTAGGGCTCTCCTTTTTTATTTGTCTGGATGCTGCCGCTTCTAAAAACCTAGACAAACCTACCCATCAGTAATTCTGCCGGGTATCAGCCAAGCGTAAGCGTTAACGGTTATCGACCAAAAGTTACACCGTGGACTTATACCAAGGCAGAATTACTGATGGGTAGGTTTGTCTAGGTTTTTAGAAGCGGTTAAACGTGAAAATGCCTAATAATATGTAGGGGCGGGTTTAGGGACAAAATCAAGAAACCCACCTCAAACCAAACAACAAAACCCGCCCGAATCCCAACTTAATAATTTGAGATGAAGACAAATAAAGCCTTCTATAAGCTGATAGCCAATAACTGTGGTTCCTGGGAAATTTAGTAGTTCTTCAATAGCACCAATCATGGTTCAACTTCCTGCCAGATCAGATTCCTGTCAGATCAGATAACGACGCTCCGAGAGTAGAGACCTACTATGCTACCTCTAGACCCCCCAAGAGGGCTTCCAGTAAGATGGGATTATCGTGGACTTCACCAAATGCCTGGAGTAAACCCTGAGTATCTGGCATAGTTGTGTTCTCCTTCTCATTAAGTTGGCGTTATTGCCAGTGTCTAGGGTTACTGTAGCACGCTCATGTGAATTGGGTTAGTAACTAAGGGAAGAGATTGGGAGAAGGGAGATCAGGAAGAAGAGGGAGAGGGGCTTCCACCCTGCCGCTCTTTCCTGTGAGAGAATAATAGACGGTGTTCTCATATCAGAAGCGACTATGCAAACCAGCGATCGCACAGCTATCAATTCCCACTCTCAACGTCCTCTATTCCCCGCCCGGACAGCAACCGTGAGACGTACCACGGGTGAAACCGATGTCCAGGTTAGCCTGAATTTCAATGGTACAGGAACCTGTCGTGCGGACACAGGTATCCCCTTTTTGGATCACATGTTGCATCAGCTATCCTCTCATGGGTTAATTGATTTAGACGTGAAAGCCACGGGTGATATCGAAATTGACGATCACCATACCAATGAAGACGTGGGCATTACACTGGGACAGGCGTTTGCTCAAGCATTAAGCGATCGCAAAGGGATTGTCCGTTTTGGTCATTTTATCGCACCCTTAGATGAGGCATTAGTCCAAGTGGCACTGGATTTTTCGGGGCGTCCTCATTTAAGCTATGGCTTGGAGATTCCCACTCAACGGGTTGGCACCTATGACACGCAACTGGTGCGGGAATTCTTTGTCGCATTGGTGAACCATAGCCAAATGACGTTGCACATCCGTCAACTGGATGGAATTAATTCTCATCATATTATTGAAGCCACATTTAAAGCCTTTGCGCGATCGGTCCGTATGGCAACAGAAATTGATCCCCGTCGCGCTGAAATGATTCCCAGTTCTAAGGGGGTTTTGTGACTTAATGGTGAGTTGATTTCACTCCTAAAATGGCTCATCGGCGCGGAGAATAATCAAAGGGTATTTCGGTGACAAATGACGAATGATGTAGCTTGCTTCTCGATGAAAGCGAGTATGACAAATGACAAATAACGAATGACAAATTAAACCATTGGCGGAATCGTTAATCCTTTAAGCGATCGCGCTTTTTCTAGACTCAACCCTTTACACTGCATCAGCACCGCAAAACCTCCCAATCCCGTGGGGTCAATCAGTTGATGTAAAGCATCCCGACGCTGCATAATTCTAATCACATCCTGCGCCCCCGCCATCGCTTGTCCCTGATGGCTTCCTAATCCTGACAATGCCGAGATGCGATCGCCTAATCCTAATGCCATTAAAAACAACCCTTGTTTAGTCAATTCTACGGTTTGTAATCCAGACAATTCTCCTTGCCGTTCCAACGCCGTAAAATTCACATGAGCGGTAATATCTTGTTGCCCAACATTTACATAAGGATTATCATGATGGCGGTGACGATAATAGCATTTTAATGTTCCCTGATGTCGGACGGGTAAATAATAGCGATCGGCAGGATACCCATAGTCAATCGTGAGCAAAAACCCTTGTTTCAGCTTATTAGCAATCATCTCCATCCAATCCAACGCTGCCAAATTGACTTCAGTTCGATAGCCATCTGGATACGCACCTGAATATAAATCAATTCCTATCCATTGAAAATACTCATTTAACTGAGGTGTAGAACTATCATTGGTAACTTCGCCAAAATGAATCTCATCTCCTTCTGTCGTTACCGTTGTCACATACACTTCCCGAAGCTTTCCCTTTTCCAGCACAACTTGATGCACTGGAAAGGCATCCACGAGTTCATTAGAAAAACAACACCCGATAATTGAGTTGTCTGGTATTTCATCAAAGGTACACCAGCGTAACGGTAAACCCGGTAGATTCAACTGGGTTAAAACTTGCTGTTGTTTACTGATCAATCCCGCTGCTTTTTCAACAATGATATAGTCTAACGCTGCAAAACAGTCTGGATACTGTCGATATAAATAATTCAAAACATCAGCCGCAACCAATCCTTGACCCGCCCCCATTTCCACCAATGTAAAGGGTTCGGGGTATTCCAGAATCTCCCAGATTTGGGCGAACTGTTCTGCCAGTAACTCACCAAAATCATGACCCAGATGGGACGAGGTAAAAAAGTCTCCTTCAGAGCCAATATTAACTGCACCCGTAGCATAATATCCCTGTTGGAGATGATAGAGGACTAAATCCATATATTCGGCAAATGAAATACGCCGATTTGGTGTCGCCACAATTGTATCGGCAATTAGGTGTCTTAAGGATTTATCTTGGGGGGATAATGACATGAGTACAGATTTGGTAACCGAGTAGAGACTCGGGGAAGCAGAGGAAGCCTGTAGAGATGCGATCCAGAAGCGTCTGGAAAGCAGGGGTTGTAGGGGCGAGTCGCTGCATAAATGTGGAGGGTAAGAATTAACCTGTCTCGACTCGCCCCAGTCTCAATCGTTAATCTCAGAAAGGGGACTGTATTATTTAAATCATTAAAGAGCGCCCCCACAAACTGATATCAATTAACCAAGGGCTGAGTCGCGATCGCATCGAGTCCCACCGATTTCAATAAGTCTGCCCAAGCCACTTGAAAGGAGGAATCCTGTGGATTAGATTGTCTAAGTTGAGCCAGGGTTGTCAGCGTATCAAACCAAATACCATTTGCCCCATACTGGAGAGCCTGTTCTAGCAAAGGTTCTCCGTCTAGCTGATTTAATGTTCCATTCGGCTTAATCCGTTTAATCACGCCTTGGACTCCGGGACTATCGGGCGTAACTTGTGCGCCACAAATCATCAGAAACGACCAATGATACGTTTTACCCATTTCTAGCTTGGATGCTTCCTCAGGGAGCTTGACGCGGATAATCCCTGCTTGTTTGGGCATGGGCAAGGTTGTTTCGTAATAATAATCCTCATTTTCGTCCTTAAGCACAAAGAGTGCCTGCTTTGCTGTGGTTTTAGGGACGTAAACAAAAAATGTCGGGCGCTCTGCAACGGTCAATCCTTGGCGAGTCGTGGGCATTACAGGGGTAATCCTTGGGTCAAGTGCCTTGGCGTCTTGAGGACATCCACCATCACGAGTTCCTCCTCCTTGTCTATTGTTGGGTAAGAGTGGCTCACCCGTTGATGGCGGTGTGAAACTTACCGTCACCATCGACCGACTGGCTAACGTTCTACCCGGCATAACCTCTTGCGCCTGCACGGGTAGCCCCTCAATCGGCAGGATGTTCCACAACAGACTGAGGACAAAGAAGCTAATATAAGTGTAGTAATGTTGCCAAGTCATGAGCATAATCCTCTTGAACAGTAAATGCCTTGGCTAATGACACTATTAATATTAAACAATTTTGTTTATAATAGCCAGTCTTCACCCCTAGATTTTACTCAACCCATAGGAGTAAAAATTGAGAAAATTTATGATGACTCGCAATAAACCGATTTACTCCCTAGAGCGCAAGATTTCAGTTGCACTTGCATCCTAATGAGAGTCCTGATTCAGACGGAGTAGAGACGCGCCATAGCGCGTCTGGAAGCTGGGGATGTTAGCAAAGCTGATAAAAAGTATCGTTTGTTACAGAAATATTTTATCGACTAACTATGGCTTGCTGCATAAAGCCGAAACCATTAACTATCAAGGCTTTGAGTGGCATTGATATTTGCTCTTCTTCAAGGAAAAAAGGTCAAACCCTTTCATATCCTTGCACCACTATCAGGGAAAATGTACCATTGCTACCCCTGCTCCCTCTGCTCCCCCTGCTACCCCGGCTCTCTTCCCCCACCACAAGACTTATTCAGCCGCCCCTAAATATTTTTTCATCAGAGTAAAAAAATAGCGATAAATCTTGATGGAAACAGCAGAGCTTTCAACAGGGCTGTTCCTTCCTAATCTCAACTGTCCCGTTGCGTTGAATTTTGTTCGACTATAACCAATTACCTACTAAAACAAACGGTGCCCAGTAATAAGGATGCTCGTACTTAGGATTTTTCAAGATAGAAAGCTGTGCCTGACGCAGAGATTCCGCTTTGCTGTTTTCAGCTTGAGTCAGGTATTGGTAAAACTCAGCCATAAGTTGAGCCGTTGATTCGTCGCGAACTGACCACAGGGTTGCCAGAGTGCTGCGAGCGCCGGAACGTACAGCAACACCTGCTAATCCCAAGGCGGCTCGTTGATCCCCGGTTGCGGTTTGGCAAGCACTGAGAACCAGTAATTCAATCGGTTGGTTATCCTCTCGTTCTCGAACTTGCAGTAGTTGATCCAAATCATTGACATTAACTGGCCCCTCCCAGGTCAAGATAAACGTATCTTCCACCTCGGAACTAAACTGACCATGAGTAGCTAGGTGAACTATGGGGAAAGGAACATCACTAATTTCCTGCTTAAGTGTGGTTGTGGTAAACTCCTGATTGAACAGCATCTCAGACGGTACTTGATCCGAGATTTTTTTCAGTTCCAACTCAACTCCCGGTAAGGCAGAAAACCCCCCACGTTCCTCGCTGAGTCCACCAATTAATGCCTGAAGCCGTTCTCGGTCTAATGCACGCGGTTCTAACAGTTGCAATCCGGGACTAACCGCGACACTATATTTTTCAATGAGATACTGTTCTCCATCATAAAGGGCTGCCATAGGCAGATTTCGCAACGCCCCATCCAGGATAAAGACGAGGGTTTTAATCTCATTGTCGGCTAATTCAGCTTCTATGGGTCGAATCAGCCAGTCGTAAATGTCTTGGGAATAGCGTAACCGTTGTTTGTTTGACAGAACAGGATTGAGGAATTTGCGGAGTTGGACAAAGGCGTTGTTCACCTCTGCTTCCGGTAATTGGGTTTGATAATGGTGCAGGGGTTGTCCCGGCAATGATAGAATCACAGCTAATCGATCTGGCAGAATAATCGGATAAATCACTGCCGCCGTGGGATCAACCTGATCAATTTGTTGGGATTGCGCCTGGATACAGGTGTTGCGAAAAAAGTTATCTAATTCAGCAAGCTGGAGGGATTCAATCACCTCACGGGCTTTTTGGAGGTTTTTTTGAGACGGATCAGATTTGAGGAGTAATCCCACCAGTTGACGATAGACGGGTTCAACCCGTTCTCGAAAGTAAAATTGTAAATTGGGCAGGGCAATCAAATCACTGCGGAGCGATCGCAAGGTTTCCACGGCGACGGTATAAGCGGCGACGGCATCCTTTATATTTCCCTGCTTTTCCAGAATACGACCCAGTTGCCATTCCCATAAGTAGGCAATATCACCAGCATTAATGACTTGAACCAAACTCAGCGCCTGTTGCGTCAGCTTTTGCGCCTCGGCTAACTGCTGCTTCTGTTCGTAAAGTTTGCCTAACTCGCCCAAAGCGTAGGATTCAGCTTTCGCGTCTTGAATCTGTCTGGCTTGTTGAATGGCTTTGGCTAATATTTGTGCGATCGCGCCGTTCGTAGTGAGCGCTTTAGCGCCGTTCGTAGTGAGCGCTTTAGCGCCGTTCGTAGTGAGCGCTTTAGCGCTTCCGGTTTCTGGGGTAAGGTTATCGGTTAAACCCATCAATTGACATCCAGACGTGCCATTGCACGTCTCTACATCGCTGCTCATCCGCATCAGACTATCTGCTAAATTGACATGAGCATAAACCGCCGCCCGACTGGGGGATAGGGTGGCGAGACTAACTTGGATTTGCGGTAATAGTGCGATCGCGGCGTCTTCTTGTTCCGTATTGATCAACAGACTCAGTTGGTTCAATTGAGCTTTGATTTGGATCAGTGAATCGGTTGCATTTTTAGCGGCTTTCTGGTAATAATCTAATGCTTTGTCATCTTCTTGTAAGTCTCTAGCCACATTTCCTAAGCTCAACAGAATCGCACTGGTATCAGGAGTTGGGTTCAGTTTTTGGGCGATCGCTAAACTTTGAGTTAAAAGGGTTTGGGACGTTTTGGGATCACCCAACTCTTGCAGGGCAATTCCTAAACTCTGCAATCCTTGAACTTTTAGCAGGGAATCAGGTTGGGCTTGGAGGTGTTGATTTGCCTGTTCTAGGCGGGTTTGCGCCCGTCGATAGAGTCCCAAGGTTTGCAAGGCTTGGGCTTGGTTAATTTGGCTTCCCAGTTTTCCGGTTTCATCACCCGCACGGCGGTAAGCGTCGCTGGCTTGTTTCCAGGTGTCCAAGGCGGCTTCAGCTTGTCCTTTGGTAAGTTGTAGGCGTCCCTGCGTATTCAAGGCTTGACCCAGAATCGCTAAACCTCCTGATTCCCAATTGTCTTGGTGTTGCAACAGATCAAGACTTTGGCTAATCGCCTGTTCTGCGTCTTGGACTTGTCCCAAGTTTTGATAAGCTAGCGAGAGATAACTTAAACTTAGGGCTTGATTTAGGCGATCGCTCTTTGCTTCATACTCTTGGGCGGCTTGTTGCCACAGTTGTGCTGCATCAGCAAAACGTCCCGCTTCAAAGGCAGCAATCCCTTGTTCTAGAGGGGTTGGGGAATTGGCAATTTTGGCGTTTGCAGGTTGGCGTTTTAAGCGCCTGGTGTTATCCCCAAGGTGTAAGATTTTATCGGTTTGGGCAATATGCCCTTCTGCCCTCTGCCCTCTGTCCTCTACCTTGTCTCCACTAACGTGTAAAGATTCAACTGGATATGAAATTCCGGGTAATACAGTGGTGACGAGAAAAAGGGTTAGCCCAAACAGTATCACAAAGGAAGCATACCGTCTCAAACTAGACCGAATCTTTAGCCGAAAAATTTGACTAGCCCACTTCATAGTTTGACCTGATTTTGATAGTTAACGGTATCCAGAGGGAGTGTTGAGCGTTGACCCTTTGCTCAAAGGAATCTGGTTTTGAGTAGGGGCGGGTTTAGGAAATTATGTTTCGCTATTGATCATAACGTTTGTACAAAACCCGCCCTGACTTAATTGGCAGTTAGGAAATTATGTTTCGCTATTGATCATAACGTTTGTACAAAACCCGCCCTGACTTAATTGGCAGTTAGGAAATTATGTTTCGCTATTGATCATAACGTTTGTACAAAACCCGCCCTGACTTAATTGGCAGTATTGACACTTCGCTCAAGGGTATGATGTTGAGTTCATATCATATAAGTTCGCATCGAAATTATGTTTTTTTAACGCAGAGGGACGCCGAGGTTCACGCAGAGGGACGCAGAGGTTTTTTGCTTGATTTGAGTTCCTCCCAAGAATTAAAAAGAACAAGTTTGTGGTTTATATCGAGGACGTTGGGGAGAAGCTTCCGGTAAATTAGCTACCAATTCAACTTGACCTTTTTCATTGACAATCCAGCCTTGTGCTTCAATAATTTGAGGTTGAGGATTGGGTCGGGAAAAGTGGAAATTGTTTTCTGTTTTAGCGACAGACGATGGGGAAGATGCCACAGACAAATTGCGTACATCTGACCACACTGTCTCACTGGTAAGGGGTTGAGTTGGGTTGGCAGGTAAGCCACCGCGCCCCGTTATGGCAAAGTAATTCCCTTCATTAGCAGCACAGCCAAGAGCAATAAGTGTGCTGGTATCTGTGAAATTTTCGGGGAACTCAACTAATCCTTGAGAGGGGTCAATACCCTGGATCACAATATTCACAGTACCACTAAACTCAGGACCCAATTCAGAGGTGGCTGTAATATCACTTTCTGGTGTCAATTTCTCCCGAAACTCAGTGCCAAAAATACCTTGAGCCGTAACACTAACTCGTCCCCCTCGACCTTGTTGAGCATTGGCAGTAATATCGCTATTTTCGTCAGCGACTAAGGTATCGGTGATGATGGTAATATTACCCCCATCTGTATTCCCGGCATCTGTGGTAATCTGACTCTCTTGAATCATCAGCAAGTTTTGAGTTTTCAGGGATAAGTTACCACCTTGACCCGAATCTGTCGCCGCATTAATTGTTCCCTGATTGTCTAATTGAATCAAATCGGCGACAATTTCTAATGTCCCCGCATCCCCTGAACCAAGACTATTCACGGCAACTTCTGCCCCATCCCGGATAATCAGTTGACCTGCATTTACCTTTAAAACACCCGCGTCCCCAGTGGCTTGCAAGGCGGGAAAGTCAGCACGTCCGGAGGAAGAAACTAAACTACTGGGAATTTCGACGGTGACTCCTCCCCCTGTAGAAATTCCTGTACCGATGAGTTCCAAGGTATCGGAGACATTAACCGTCAATGTGCCTCCATCTCCCGCACTCAGGGTGGTGGTTGAAATATTTGCCCCATTGTGAATGATCATATTTTGAGTGGAAACTGTTACATCTCCTGCGGGCGCACCACTAAAACTGGTGGTTCCTGGACCACTAATAAAGCGAGCATCCGGGGATAAGCCGTCAATTTCGATAAAATCAGTCGCATTTATGACAACATCTCCAGCGGGACCCCCGACTGGAATTAACCCCAATCCCGTCAATGCACCCGTCTGATTTCCCACTTGCGCCCCGTCGCGCATAATCATCTGGCGTGTATTTACGGTGATGTCGCCGCCTGTCCCTGTACTAAAGATACTGTTGGCAAAAATCCCTGTGGGAGCTAGGGCGCCAATGGGAGTGCTGTCCATTTGCACAGACTCAGAGGCGTTGACTTGCAAACTTCCCCCATCGCCTTGAGCCAAGGTAATCGTTTGCAGGAGTCCTCCATTTTTCAGCGTTAGGTGTTGCGTATTTAATCTGAGATTCCCCGCATCACCTGTTGTGCCTTGAAACGCCCCGGTGACAAAGGCAGAACCGGATATTTCAACGGACTCAGAAGCGTTGACTAAGACATCTCCCCCTCTCCCAGCACCCCCTGTTGGTGTAGACGCGATCGCGCCATTCCCCATCACTAACCGATTCGTGTCAATGGTTAAACGACCGGCTGATGCTGATGCACTATTTCCTTGAGTACCCGCTAAAAGTCCACCTCCAACAAATCCTTCTATATCGGACACTTGTAAGGGTGGGGGAGGTAAACCTAATGTCTTTAATAGTTCTGATAGTTCGGGTGTCAATGATTCGGGTGTGGCTAACGCCCTTAAGATAACGCTGAGTTGCAAAGCCTCAAATCCCGAACCACTCAGTTCTACGGAGTCGGAAGCCCGAATCGTCAGATCTCCCCCTGTCCCGCTACCAAAGGTTGAGGCGGAGACTAATCCTCGACCCTGCACCCGCAGTTGTCCTGTATTGATGGTTAAATCTCCCCCTGATCCAGCACCGACTGTATTTGCCTTAATGCTACTGAGAACCAAACCATCATCAGTCGGTGCAGCGCCAACCACTTCGACTAACTCAGCCGCGTTTATGGTTAAATTAGCTCCAGGTTGAGATCCTTGGGTAATGGATAAAATTTGTGACCCATCCCGGACAGAAACTTGTCGTCCTTGCACCAGAATCTCGCCCCCGCCTGCACCACTTGCATTGACGGTGGCTTGTTCTATCAATTGAATCGTGCCTAATGTCGAACTTGTAGCGTTCAGGAACGAGGATTGGGGAGAATTAAGATTCCACTCTCCATCAAAAACAGAACCCAGTTCAATTTTTCCCCCAGGTGCGGTTAGATGACCCCCTTCTAACTCCACATCTCCACCAATTAAGGATAAAGTTTGACCAGGTTGCACCGCTAGACCCACGACTTCTCCATCCCTCTGGGCGACGGATTGATTGACAATCATGCCGGGATTGGCTCCAAATTGTAAGCCTAGGGGAACGTTAACGGTGAGTAAAGGGGACGGGGGTTGAGGATTTGTGGCGCTGAACTCTAGCCCATTCTCAAAAATAATGCTGTCTGCTGTCGTGGCGCGAAATGCACCGGACACGTTTAATTGAGCATTTTCACCAAAAAAAATACCATTGGGATTCAGCAAAATCAGGTTCGCTGATCCATCGACGCCTAAGGTTCCCAGAATATTCGTCGGACTGTTTTCACCAGTGACGCGAGTGAAAATGGTTTCAATCCCGCTGGGGTTAGCGAAATCAACTCGTTGTCCATCTCCCACATTGAACTGTTCAAAACTGTGGAATAGGTGAGAATCCCGTTGAGCGCCGCCTTGAATCAGAATGTCTATTGGGTTATCGCCCGGTGTCAATATCGACGTTTCATCACCCAAAGTAGCATCAGGAGTAATTTGCGCGATCGCAGGCTGAGTTAAAACAACGCCAATCCAGCATCCCAATAGGCTTGTCGCGGTCAATGCCATTCGCGGGAAGCTGGCGAGATCGAGGCTTTTTTGATTCAGGTTTCGTGCCACCGCACCATTACGTCTCAAGTAACACCAAACAAGTTATCGCTTTATTTGGCTACAATAGCATCTTTCTTTGGGAAGATGGTAGAATCCAACAATGCTGTAGGGGTTGGGTTCATCAGCGACCTTGACGTAGTACGGCTAGCTGCTGTAATTGCTGGCTTTGCTGCTCCACTTGCAGGGATAGAGTATCACAGACGAGATCACACAATTCAAACAAAAATGGGTTAGCTATCTTATAGTAGACACAAACCCCTTGCTGTTCACGGGAAACAATTCCCGCTTGGTTGAGTATTTTTAGGTGCTTCGATACATTAGCTTGTCCGAGTCCGGTTTCTTCAATAATCTCCGTGACGTTCTTTGCACCGCCTTTCAAGCAGCAGACAATCTGTAGCCGACTGACTTCCGAGAGTACCTTGAAAAAATCTGCCATCAAGGTCAACGCCACAGGAGAGAGTTGGGCGATACCGCAATCTGTTGATGAAGTCGCTTTCTTGGTCTTGGGTTTGGTCGCTGTGCGATTAGGCATAAGGAGTAATGTTGTGCGGTTCGGTCTTGTTTACTGATTAGTCATATTATTACATACCATAAATAGGTTGGCTTCGCTGTCATGGTGAGAGAACCGACTGTAGGGGCGGGTTTTACAGATAGCTTATGCCACAAGCTGATACCTTGCCTCAACCCGCCCTTGGGGAAGCCGGTGAGTAGAGGGCAAAATGGTTCCCCGAAAAAATTTTTGGGCAAACCCTTGACACTATATAACTAATTGCTCATATAATACATACATCGACGAGAGGCGTCACTCAGTCGCGTCAGTCAAAGGGGTTTACCAATGGGCAAACTATTTAATGAGCTAAAACAAGACATTTTGTATCAGCACGGCATGAATGCCTGCCTGAATTGCGGTGTATGTACTGCCGTTTGTCCGGCAGCCGAGTTTAACGATTACTCTCCCAGAGAGGTGATGAACATCGTCCAATCCGAAGATGATGAACTGATTGAAGAATTACTCAAATCCGACAAGATTTGGTATTGCGGACAGTGTTTCTCCTGCAAAACCCGGTGTCCCCGAGGCAACAGCGTCGCCTCAGTCATTCTTGCCTTACGCCGACTCGCCATTCATTACGGTTACTTTGCTGAGTCGGAAAAAGGACGACAGCAATTAATTGCCAAGCGAGTATTTGGGGAAAATATGCTCAAACGCGGCTATACCTTACTCGCCCAAAACATCTCCCCCTCTCATTTCCCTGAACTGGGTGAGAACTGGGAATACTATTACGATCATATCAAAGAAATGCGCGAATGGTGGGGTGTGCCGATGGATTTGGAAAATAGCCCCGGTTCCCACCGGATGATTCCGGAACAAGACATGGAAGAAGTGCGGACAATTTACCAAAAAACTGGTGCCGTCTCCTTAATGGATGCCGTGGAAAAAGGCATGGAAAAGAAACTCGGCAGCAAAGCGGAAGTGGAAAAATACTGGCAAACCTGGTTAGAAACTGGGGATAGCCGCAACTACGAAATCAAATAAATTAGGATAAAAATCATGAAATTAGCCGGAAAAAACCAAGCCTGGGAAAGACACCAAAAACAAGTTCCCAGCGTCGATGAACCAGGTGGAAACTTATGGGGATGCTTCCGCAGTTGTTTTCTCCAAAGTGCCGCCCCCTACACCGAAGGCGTCGCCTATAAAATCTTAAAAAATGACCTAGGTATCGAACTGCGGGAAGCCCCTGGTCATACCTCCTGTGGGGCAATTGGATATCACGGCGATGTCAACAACCTAGAAACTCAGATGGTAATTGCGGCGAGAAATTTTTCCATCGCCCATTATGAACAAGGTGTGGATAATCTTTTCTCCTTCTGTGTCACCTCTTTTGCTAACTATACGGAAGTAATTAAACTTTGGGAAGAAGAACCGGATTTACTGGAATACACCGAAAAGACATTAAAAGAAACAACGGGTCGAGAGTTTTGGATTCCTCATGTATCCGGTGGTAGACCTTCGGTTGTTCATGCCTCAGATGTTTTCTTTGCCAATCGTCATAAACTAGCTGCAAAAGCTAAATATAGTCTCAAAGGAATCAAAGCCACAGATCACGTCGGTTGCCATTATGGGAAGATTTTCCCCGGTGAAGCCATGGGTGGGGCAGAATTTCCCCAAGTGTTAGTGGGACTTTTAGAAGCCTTTGGTGCAGAAATTGTTGATTATCCCGAACGCCGACATTGTTGTGGGATGGGCTTCCGTCAATGTGCGTTTCCTGAAAACCGGGATTACACGGCTGGGAGTGTTTATAAGAAATTAGCTAGCTTGAAAGAAGCACACCCAGACTGTAATTTAATCTTAACCAACTGTCCGGGTTGTACGGTATTTATGGATGCTGAACAAGGCACGATTAAAGAAGTATTGGAAGAAGAATTTAACGTGTCTATTTTAGACTATGCCCAACTGACTGGACTGCTGTTAGGCTATGACCCCTTTAAAGATTGTGGACTGAATGCCAAAGCCGTTCCGGTCGAACCGTTACTGGATAAAATTGGTATTCCTTATGACAAATCTAAGACGGCTGAAGAACGGAGACGACCATTTTAGTTTGTAGTAAGCGCTGTCTTCGCTTCTGGTACTAAAGTGCCTACTACGAACCCAGCTTAAACCAGTGACATTCGTTTTAAGTGGGTCGGGATATTAAAGATTATCACTTGTCATTTGTAAGGGGATGACTTGACAAACGGCAAAACTGGCAAATATCGCAAGGATGAAAACAATGGGTAAAAACGTAGTCGTAATTGGTGGTGGTCCAGCGGGAATGGCGGCGGCTGGAAAACTCAGCGAGTTAGGACAAGAGGTCACGTTAATTGAGAAAGAAGCCGAATTAGGGGGACATTTAAAGAAATGGTATAAAGTGTTTCCTGATTTTACCGATGCTTCAGAAATTATCGCTGAACTCAAAGGTGGATTGCATGGAACCCGGGTGTTAAACAATTGTACAGTGAATCAGATTGAGGGTTCCGCCCCCAACTTTACCGTAACCACTTCAACTGGGGAAAAAATTGAGGCGGCTTCAATTTTGGTTTCGACGGGATTCAACCCTTTTGATGCATCGTTTAAAGAGGAGTATGGATACGATATCTACGATAATTCCATCACCTCGGTTGAACTCGATGCCATGCTAAAACAGCAAAAAGTAAAAACTGCATCGGGAGAAACACCACGGAAAATCGCCATGGTTCATTGTGTCGGGTCTCGCGATGAGAAAGTCAATAATAATTACTGTTCCCGAGTTTGCTGTACCAATGCGGTCAAGGTGGCAATTGAAATTAAAGAACAGATCCCTGATTGTGAAATTTACAGTCTGTATATGGACATTCGGGTGTTTGGTCGCGGTTATGAGGAACTGTACCGAACGTCTCAGGAAAAATATGGGGTTCAGTTCATCCGAGGTCGGCTGTCTGAGGCAAATGAGAAAAATGATGGCAGTTTATTGTTAAGGGTAGAAGATACATTAACAGCAAGACCGATGCGGTTAACGGTGGACTTATTGGTGTTAATGGTGGGAATGTGTGGGAATACGGAACTGGCAGAAATTGCCGATCTAAAAGTGGGTTGTGATCGGTTCTATGAAACCGCCCATACTCAATATTCTAACAATTATTCGGCACGGGCAGGTGTTTTTCTGGCGGGGACAGCAACGGGTCCGAAAGCGATTGCTGAATCAATTACAGATGGGCGTTCTGCGGCGGCAGAAATTGCCGGGTTTCTCGCCACTAAGGTTGGTTCTCTCTCCCCATTTGAATCAGCGACCAATGGGCATTTTGCCAGTCAAAAGCAGGTTGTACATCAGTGAGGATTAAATCAATGGTCGCCAAAAAGAAATGCTTCTTTGGTATCAAAACTGATCGCCAGGTTGATGGTGATAAAATCAGTCAAAAGTTTATGGATAAAGTGATCGCTGAGGGGGGTGAGAATGCGGCGATCGCGAGTTGTATGCAATGTGGGACTTGTAGTGGTGGATGTACCAATATTGACCGCATGGATATTTCCCCCCGGAAGCTGATCCTGTTGCTGCAACGGGGTGAATGGGAAACGATACTTAAAAGTAACACCCTCTGGTTATGTACCTCCTGTTACACCTGTACATCCCGATGTCCCCGTGGAGTACGACCAGCAGATGTCATTGAGGCGGTTAAAGCCCTTGCCATTCGCGAAGGAATTGAGAACGACTCGACCCGATTTAATCAGATCTTTGTGGAGTTAGTTAAGAAACGCGGGATTGTCTTTGAACCGGAACTCATGCATCAATATGGCGGGATTGAAGCCATGTTGGAACAAGCTGAGTTGGGCGTCAAATTAGCACTTCGGGGTAAGTTGTCGCCCTTTCCGGCTAAAGTGAAAGACTCCAAAACCTTTAATCAAGCATTAGAAAAAGCGAGGGAAAAATGACCTATTCTTATTATCCAGGATGCAGCCTCCATTCCTCAGCCAAGGAGTTTGATATCTCCACCCGGATGGTGATGCAAGAACTGGGAATTGAACTGGAGGAACTTGAAGATTGGTCCTGTTGTGGGGGTTCCATCGCGGCTGGGGTGTCTCATGAGGTGGGGATGGCGTTAGCGGCGAGAAATGTGGTGCTGGCGCAGCAGAAAAATCGCGATCTTTTGGCATCCTGTTCGGGGTGTTACAACAAGTCAGCCAAGGCAGCCAAGGCATTAGAAAACGAGACGGAACGCAATAAGATTACGCCGATTCTATCGCAGATGGGGATGTCGGTTTCTGACTCTAATACTAAGGTGAGAAATGTTGTTGATGTCTTGGCGAATGATGTGGATATTTCTAGCCGGATCAAAAAGCCGTTGCGGGGTTTAAAAGTTGCCTGTTATTATGGGTGTCTTTTGACTCGACCCCAGGAACTAACGGGATGGGATTCTCCAGTTTTCCCCATGTCGATGGATAAATTATCTGAGATTTGTGGGGCGGAAGTGGTTGATTTCCGGTCAAAGACCAAATGTTGTGGGGGACCGATTCTTGTTCCTCAGGAAAAGGTAGCGTTTGAACTGACGAAGCGCCTGTTAGATGAGGCAAAATCCCTAGGGGCAGATTGTATGGTGTTGGCTTGTCCGTTGTGTGCTAATAATTTAGAACTGAGACAGCCGGATATTGAGAAGGCATACAATGTTTCCTATAAGCTGCCCATTCTTTATATCACGGAAATTATTGGCTTGGCGTTAGGGATTAAGCCGGGAAAACTGGGGATTAACAAGCACGTTGTTTCACCTAAACCTGTTTTGGCTAAATTGGGATTCTAATCGGATAACTATACCACCACTCCTGGTGCGCCACAGTTAAAATCGTGAAATAGATTTGACCATTGAATTGGGCAGATGTCGGTGTGGTAAAAGGGCGCACGTCTGTGCGCCCCTACAGTTCTAATCCATCCAATTAGGTGTGCTATACAAGTAGTGCCGTGACCCAACTAAAATGGGGCTTTGTTTGTAGTGAGAACTTTAGTTCTCTAACGCCTAGCTGGAGAGGGCTGAAGCCCTTACTACGAACCCAATTATTACCATCAATTTAGGCTTGTTACACCACTATGAACCACCACTTGATATTAAGCAGACTTTCCCCGCGCCAATGTAGAGGTATTGTCGGCAATGTGTCTACTACCTTGCATTTTTACTTGTACAAACAGCTATATAGTGATATACTTAGTTAAATAATTACAAGGTTCCCTGGCAATGTGGGAAACACTCTCAGCCAATAACCAAGGATTGCCGTCACCATCGGGCAATCGGTTCAGAGTGTTAGAACGCCGAAAAATCTACTGTTCGTTTACATTAGGTATCATGTTCAACAATGTCGGACGCTTCGATCAAATTGTTCGCTTACTTTTAGCACAAGTTTTACTGTATGCAGGGTTGAGTGTTTATCAAGATACTGGCTTAGTGGTTGGATTGGATATTGCCGCAGCTTTGCTTGCTTTCAGTGCGGCGATTGGCTTTTGTGGCATTTATCGCTTACTCAATATCAACACTCGCCCACCTCACGATCATCCACCTGTCTAACCTTTACGCCAGTTCTAGCAACCATTCATTTAAAGTAGGAGAAACCATGAAAATTGCTGTCGCCAGTCAAAATAAAACAAGCATAACTGAACACGCTGGACATTGCCAGAGGTTTTGGATTTACGACATCAAAGACAATGAAATAACCGCTAAAACGCTTTTGGAATTGTCACCTGAACAGTCGTTTCACAATAGCAAACCCAATCACTCCCACCCATTAGATGATGTGCAAGTTGTGATTTCTGGGGGAATGGGAAAGAAATTGGTGAGCCGTCTGGAACAGAAAGGAATTGAACCCGTGATTACTAAAGAAACGGATCTAGATAAAGCGGTGAATGGCTATCTTAATGGGTCTTTGGTCAGAGAAGATAGCGAATGTCATGATCATAAACATGAGCATCAACACCGCCATCAACACCGTCACGGATGTGAAACGTAAGTGAGATTTAGAACGGAAACCGTAGGGGCGCATGGCGTGCGCCCGATTCAATGGTAAAAATTCCACCATTTTAGCTGTGCCACGCTAGTAGCAACGGCAGATGAATTTTAAACAGTGGTAAAATAGACGAGGAGCCAATCCAATTAATTACTGTAGCCGCTTCGCTTGAATCAGGGGATCTATCTTATCTTATGCAATGGCTTAAAGTTGTAGCTGCGTCAACGAGAAAGGCGTTGGTGTCGCTTAAATTGTTTTGGAATTTACCGCAATGTCTATTCTCTCCACTCAACAGAATTGCCAGATTTTACGCAGTATCTATGAAAAAGTCGATCATCCTATTTTCGTGATCGATATCGATGAGCAAGGACATTACCGTTATACCGATTTTAATCCCGTGGCTAAAAAAATTTTGGGGTTAACGTCAGATAACCTACGTGGACGTTTACTGCGGGAAATATTGCCACCTGAATTCGCCGCGCCCTGTATAGAACTCTATGATGAATGCGTTAAGGCGGAAAAAACGATTCAATATGAAAAACTCGTTACTCTAGATGGAGAACCGATTTGGTGGCTAACGGGACTCACCCCGATCAAAGATGATAATGGGCGCATTTATCGACTCGTGGGAACCTGTACTGATATCACAAAACGTAAGCAATTTGAACAAGCGTTGCAAGAATCGGAAACTCGATATCGACAACTGGCACAACGAGAATCACTGCTGAATAGTATTGCCAGTCAAATTCGCGCTTCTCTTGATTTTAATACGGTGGTAGAAACTGCCGTTGATAAACTTTATCACTTGTTACAGTTAGAACGCTGCGTCTTCCGATTATATGTACCAGAAGCCATTCCTCCCGTAGCAGAAGTTATCGCTGAAGCCAAAAATCCTGAGTTACCTTCCTTAAACGGAAGTCAAGTTCCCGTCGCCGAAATTACTCCCTTAATTGCTAAAATTACCCGCAAAGAAGTGACTCGTATTGAAGATACCCTGACGTTGCAAGATCCAGTCGAACGCCAATTTTTTCTGGAGACATTAAACTATCGTGCGGTGGTTTTTGTCCCCGTTCACACTCAAGCGGGAAAAATTGGCGCTATCTGTTGCAGTCACAGTGGGAAAACGCGACATTGGAGTGACAGCGACGTAGACTTGTTAGAACGGGTAGCCGATCAACTCGCGATCGCGCTCACTCAAGCGGAACTCTACGCCCAAACTCGCTCAATTGCTGAATCGGAAGCCCAGAAAGCCATAGAACTGACAGCAGCGTTGCAACAATTGCAACAGACGCAAGCTCAACTTATTCAACAAGAAAAAATGTCCAGTTTGGGACAACTGGTGGCGGGAGTGGCTCATGAAATTAATAACCCAGTTAGTTTTATTTACGGGAATATTAATCCAGCTAAAGATTATATCGACGATGTTTTGGAACTGGTACAGCTTTATCAGCAATCCTATCCCAATTCCACTCCCCTGATTCAAGCCAAATTGCAGCAACTGGATTGGGAGTTTATTCAGCGAGACTTTCCTAAATTATTGGACTCGATTAAAATTGGAGCCGATCGGATTCGCAAAATTGTGCAGTCGTTGCGGAACTTTTCGCGACTCGACGAAGCTGAGATGAAAGCGGTTGATTTGCATGAAGGAATTGATAATACTTTATTAATTCTCGAAAACCGCTTGCAAGCTAATCCCAACCGTCCCGCTATCCAGGTTGTTAAAGACTATGGTAACTTGCCCTTAGTCGAGTGCTATGCTGGAGAAATCAATCAAGTGTTTATGAATTTGCTAATTAATGGAATTGATGCTTTAGACGTTGATTTATTGAAGCCGCCTAGGATCTATATTTTGACTCAAAGAGTAGACGATGAAACTGTGGCTATTCACGTTCAGGATAATGGAGTGGGAATACCAGCAAAACTAAAATCACGAGTTTTTGAACCGTTTTTTACCACCAAACCTGTGGGCAAGGGAACGGGATTGGGATTATCAATTAGTTATAAAATTGTCGAGAAACATCGTGGCACTCTCGACTATCGTTCCCAACTAGGGAAAGGCACGGAGTTTGTGGTGAAACTTCCGCGATCGCAGAAAAAGTAAAAAGTCCTAAATTCAATGATAGAGTACCAGATGCAGACTCAAAAAAACGCCTGTCAGCTTACTGTTTTAGTCGAGAATACAGCTTATGGGCGGGGATTGTTAGGAGAACATGGGTTGTCTTATCTGATTGAAACCGACTCCCAGCGCATTTTATTTGATACAGGGCAGGGGTTAACATTGCGCCACAATGCTCAACAGTTGGGAATTTCACTACAAAATTTAGATGCGGTGGCGCTGAGTCATGGTCATTATGATCATACAGGTGGTTTAATGACTCTCTTAGAAGACTGTAAAATTGCTAAACTCTTTCTGCATCCGGCGGCGCTACAACCCAAGTTTAGTCCCAGAGGGAATATTGGCTCTCCGATTCAAGATGCAGATAGGCTCAAACAGACGATTGATCAGTTAGTTTGGACAGATAAACCGACAGAAGTTATCCCTGGTATTTACTTGACGGGTTCAATTCCCCGGTGTCATCCCCTAGAAGATACAGGGGGTGATTTTTGGCACGATTCCCAGCAAAATCAAGTGGATTTGATTGTGGATGATCAAGCCTTGTTTATGGATACACCCGCAGGAATGGTGGTGATTTTAGGCTGCGCTCATTCAGGTGTAATTAATACCCTCAATTATATTGCCCAAATCACCGGAACCGATAAGTTTTACGCCGTAATTGGGGGAATGCACCTATTAAGGGCGAGTCGCGATCGCTGGCAAGCAACGGTGGAAACCTTGGCGAACTATAAGGTTCAGGTATTAGGGGCGAATCACTGTACCGGAACCGCCGCGATCGCGTTTTTGTGGCATCATTTTTTAGGCAACTGTATAAGCTGCAATGTCGGTACTCGCTTAGGGTTTGGCACTTGAACGTTGGCACTTTTTTGCCGAGTGTGTGATGCGATCGCCTGATAATCACGTCTAATTTAGAACGTCTGCCCTGTGTAAACCGAGCGAACTTCTCCATTCCGTCGAATAATCGCTTCTCCGTTGTTCACATCAACTAACATCCAGCCACTTGTGCCAATGGCTTCACCAATGTTAATCCGCTGAGTAATCCCATCAATTTCAAATAAGGCAGCAGAAAGTTGGTCTGACTCTAGCACTCCCACTAGAGTATGGTTTACAGGAGGCGGGGGTGGCGGTGCTGGTGGCGTTGGCGATGCTGATGCTGTAGGTGAAGTCGGAGCAACGGTTGGTGGTGGTGTTGGCGGTGTTTGAGCCGTGACTTGAGGAGGTGGTGGTGTGGGTGCAGGTGGATTAGCAGCAGGTGAAGGCGCTGGGGCTGGTGGTGGGGCGACTGAGGAATTGGCAGGGGGTACAGGGGGTATCCAGGAACTCTGGGGTGGATAAACCGGATAGTAGATTCGTTCCAAAATTGTACCCGGTGGATTAGCACCCATGGCACGATTGATAGCACCGGAAGAGTTGGTCGCACCTGGAGGTAGATTAGGATTACCTGTTCCACCACCTGCCATTCCAGCTTGTTGTCTGGCTTCAGCTTTACGGTCAATGGCTTCTAGCGCCTCCAACGCATACTCTCCAAACTCGTAATCGGCTTCTGAGGGGGGTTGGGTGTCAGCAGACGGTGAGGCGATAAAGTTGGGCAACCAAGGCGCAAACCGTTGTTTTTGAGTAATCAGTAGCAACAGTGCAGTTAGACCCACTGAAATTAGAGCCATTACCCATAAAAATTTATCCACAGACCAACCTGATTTTTTGGCATGGGAATCACTACTCTTTGTTCCTTTCGTTTCTGAAGACTGGGTTTCAGACGATTTTTGGTTCGTCTCAGAGGGCTGTTCCACCAAGTCTTGAGTCGGTATCACAGCGGGTGGCGCGGTGATGGAAGGCATCACAAGTGACTTTAAGGATACATAATCGGGTTTAGCTGGTTCAGTTGGTAATTTGCTACTCCCTTCCAAGATGCGGTCAAGATCTGCAAATAAATCATCCATTAACTTATCTGCATCGGCTTCGGCTGACCAAGACTGGATCGCAGTGGAGGTGGTTGATGGCTTGTTTGCCTTGTCGTGAGTATTGATATCCTGAGACATAATGGCTCGCTCTGATGGCTATAGAATTCTCTATATTAAGATGCTCTAAAGCATTTCCTATCGCTTAGATTAGCAATCAAATTACCGATCTGAGAAAAAATTCTCATCTTTTTATTAAAATTCTGGACAATTTTAAGTCCAATGGCGATATTGTGGGTCTACTTCTGTTGATTGGCTTTGGCATTGCGTCGCCACATCTGGGGTTTGATGCGTCGCAACGCGGATGCCGGAAATCGTTGATGCCATTGGTGATCTGAAAGTGTCGCCAGTTCCGCTAAGGTGGGAGCGACATTCCCAGGATAGGGTTCAAAGTCGGCTACATCTGTTGGTTGAGCAAAGCGTTGGTTCCAAGGACAAACATCCTGGCAGATATCACACCCCGCCACCCAACCCTGTAAATGGGGGGTGATGGATGAGGGTAGTTCCTCGGCTCGGTTTTCAATTGTATGATAAGCAATACAACGATTAGCATCTACGACAAAAGGTTTAACAATTGCTCCGGTCGGACAAGCCTCCAGGCAACGGGTACAGGTCCCGCAATGCTGGGTATGGGGAGTATGGGGTGTGAGTGATAAGTTGGTTAAAATTTCCCCTAAAAACACCCAACTGCCATACTCTCGCGTAATTAGATTACCATTTTTTGCGATCCAACCAATTCCAGCACGTTCTGCCCACACTTTATCCTGCACCGGACCGGTGTCTACGTAGTAACGAGCTTCGATTCCTTCTCCTTGGGCTTGTAACCAGTGGGTCAAGGCTTTGAGTTTTTTGTGCATCACCTTATGATAATCTCGTCCCCAAGCATAACGGGATATCTTGGCGTACTCGTTTCCTTGAGGACGTTGGTGAGGGGTGTAGTAGTTGAGGGCAACGGAAATAACGGATTTAACGTCTGGCATACAGGTATGGATATCTAAGCGGCGAGGATTCTGCATCCAATCCATGTCAGCATGATAGCCTTGAGCCAACCACGTTTTCAGATGTTGAGCGGCTTCCTCGTCAGCATTCCCTTCTATAGCTGCAATACCACAGTGATGAAATCCTAGCGATCGCGCTTTTTGCTTAATTTGATTGCTTTTGTCCTTTGTCCTTTGTCCTTTGTCCTTGGTCATCATAGGCATACTTTGGCAAGTTTCTCTATGATGAATGAAAGTTATCCCGACTAACAACCTGAAATGACTATAGAGGGCATTACCCAGTCCGTGATTTTGCGTTACTTTGAAACGATGAATGCTGGGGATTATGACGATGACAAATGACGTAGCTTGCTTCTCAAGGGAGCGAGTATGACGAATGACGAATGACCACTAAGCCGCCACTTGCTCCCAGGAACGAGCGAGCAACTGACGCCCCAACTCAATATCTCTAGGCGCACAAAGCCAATCGGGATGAGCTGTCATTAACAAACTTTCTAATGCTTCTTGATCAAACAAATGCCAGACAGCCGCGCCGTTAATCGTGGTTGCGATCGCGTAGCAATTGGCGCTGATACACTGAATGGTTGAGGTGTTGGCAATTCGCCGCAGTTCCATGCGATCGCCTGGTTGAAGACTTCGGAACCGCCATAATATTTGCTTCCATTCCTTGAGTGATAACACCGTTAATCCTGGAATCGCAACCTGGATATCCGGATCTCCATTGATGGTAATCCAATAGTGGCGTGATGGATCAATTCCTTCTAACCATGGAGAATCATCATCCAATCGGTAGCGGGGAGACAAGATAAACGGCTGTGTCATAGGAATGATGGGTTGCACTAAACTTAACAGCTAACTCTTGGTTTCGGAGGCTCACCAGTCCTCGAAACAAGGGCATCCTTAACATACAGACAGTCAAGTCGCTCTTAGGGCTTGACTTATCTAAAATCCTATAGATTCAGATATCTATATCAAGTAAATTTAACAAAGCTTATAGATTTAATTAGGATTATGACTGTTTTTGTAATATCTCGTAACAATTTCCGTAATCTCGGATATTATACTACAGACATTCCGTAAATGGGATACAATTATCTAATCATTCGTCAGCCTTAGGTAAGCTCGTCTCCATCTTCAGACAATTACGACCATTGATCTGCAAGCGATACTCGACTCGATCCATCAGCTTTTGCATAATCAGCCAACCATATCCGCTTTCCTGTTTCGCCTCTGGAGAGGGTTGATTATAGTTGGTGATGTCATACCCTTTGCCGTGATCCCAAATTTCCAAAGCAATGTCCCGCTCTTTGAGTTCCAAGCGAATCAAAATCGGTAAATTGGGTTGATCTCGATGAGCATGACGCACCACATTGGAATAGGCTTCAACTAACGCCAGTCTTAACCGACTCGATTGATGTTGCCAATCCACTGAATCTCCTAACGCTACTTCCAAACTTCCCAGTAACCAGCTTTCGACAATCGTCAAAAACTTCAAGTCACTTGGTACATGCAGCTCCGTTTTCATCAACTATAGAACCTCCATTGAGAGAATTGTTTGGTCATCTTCCTGAACGTTGTTAGTCTCCTCGCGGATATGAACTAATAAATGGGGTAAATTAAAGGGAGCTGGCTCATGAAGCAGAAGTTGCCAAAGACCCGATGTCCCCAACATTGAATTCGTCAAGGATTTACTATTTTTAGAGTTTTGAGAATGGGTGTCGTGTTTTACGTCCTTAACCGTTGCTTCTGTAATCCCATCACTGATCAGCAGCACAACATCCCCCGAATGTAACGTCAACGTTCCGGCTTTGGCTTTCCACTCCGGAAGAATACCCAGGGGAATCCCCCGAGTTTTCAGGTAATCCGGTTCTACGGTGACAGATGATTCCGGTGCAGATTGTTGCTGAACAACTAAATGATGCGCCCAAACCAACGGATAAATGTGACCTGCATTCGCATAGACAAGCTGTCGCGAGGTTGGCGTATACCGCGCTAGTACCATCGTGATAAAACAGTTCGTACTGAACAGATCATCTGACATAATACTGTTCAGGTTTCGCATCACTACCTCCGGTTCGGGAGAGATTTCTTGAGCCAATTCTCGGCGCAAGATAGAAATCGCACTTGCCATAAATAAAGCCGCAGGCACTCCCTTTCCCGACACATCACCAACCGCCAGCCAAACATCGCCTTGAGGATGCACATAGACTTCAAAAAAATCACCGCCAACTTCTCGTGCGGGATAACAGTGGGCTTGAACTCTGACCCCTTCCACCTCAGGTAAACTTTGGCGCAACAAATTATTTTGAATTTGGCGAGCTACCTCCAATTCAGCCCGCATCTGTTCGGCTTGTAATTGGGTGCGTTGGTAGAGTTTTGCCTGAGAAATGGCTAACGCTGCCTGTTCAGCAACAGCTTCAATGAGTTTAATGTCCTCTGACATCCAAGGCTGATCACACTGTTGCTTATAAAGGGATAACACGCCCAATAGCTGTTGTTGCCAGATCAGAGGAACAACTAGATGCACCGAATGATTACCATCACTGAGCTGTTGAATAAGCTGGGTTTTCCAGTTTTCCAGCACATTTTGCACAATCGGTTCAACATCAGGTAACGATTCAGAATCTTTTGTTGACTTAGCTTGGTAAGAAAATGAGTCTGAAATCAGGTGATTACCATCGACAGGTTGCAGGATACAACTCGTCGCCTCGAAGGTTTGACCAATTGTGGTGACAACGGTTTGCAACATACTGCCATAGTCTAGCGACTCACGAATGGCTGTTGTCACGACATTAAAGAGTTCTTCGCGGCGTAAAGCGCGACTCAGTTCATTAGTTCTTTGTTTGAGAACTCGGTACGTATCGGCTGCTTGTTGAACGATGACTTTCAGACTTTCCGGATTCCAGGGTTTGGTAATATACTTAAAAACTTTGCCGGAGTTAATGGCTTCGACTAAATCTTCAACATCGGTATAGCCCGTTAACAGAATCCGAATTGTATCCGGGAAGCGATCAACTGTTTTCCCTAGTAATTCTGTACCATTCATCACGGGCATCCGTTGATCAGAGATAATGATCGCCATTTCTCCCTGTTCATCTAAAATGCTCAGAGCGCTCATCGCCCCATCCGCTTTATAAACCCGAAACTCTCGTCGGAAGGTTCTATATAATAAATCTAAATTGTCAGGCTCATCGTCCACTATCAATAATTTGAGTTTATCTGCCTGACTCATTCTGTGTACTCCGGTTTCTGCTTGAGTTAGAAACAATAAGTTAAGGGGGTTAATTTTTGTTCGTCTTTTAACCTCAAAGCTAGCTGAGGATAGCTGAAAATTATCCTTTTTTCTTTTGGTATATGGCAAATTTCCATATTGATGAATTTATTTTTGCTAATAAAATATATCATCATACCATATCTATTTTTTCGGGGGAATGAATCAGCCGTTTATTTTACCAAGAGCCTGCGCTCTGCACCAAGTCAGCTATTGAGATTGCCTTTTTTCCCTAGCTTAACCTTCTTCTGGGACAATGTGGTTGCTACTCAGATTATAGTTTCCCGTCCAAGAGCTGGGATGCAGGGGGAGCAGAGATACTTTTGTTATCATGATTCATTCCAGCGTTCAATGACCAATGACCAATGACAAAGGACGAATGACAAAGGACAAATGACCTTTAGCGAGTTACTCCCTGCACAACGGGGCGAATGGCGGAACCATCAAACAGTCCCGGATTCCCTGCCCAATTAAAATCATTAATTCGTAAGCTAATCGAACCTAACTCCTGAACTGGATTGTAGCGTAGGAGAAGGCTGTAGGTGCGACGGCTGTACTCCAAGAATAAATCTGTACTGATTTCCTCACCCGTGTCCAAATTGAAAGAGGTCTGAAAACCAGCCAGAAACGGACCGTAGATTTGTTGGCTAATGCCAGCAGAAAGCACAACTCGATCAGCCACTCGGTCAAACCGAAATGGGGATAAGTTCCCGCGTGCAACCTGAGTGTAGCTGAGGTTAAATCGAGTGTAGTCGAGATAGGGTCGGGAAAAATGCCCAAGCTGACCCACAAGCCCAACTGTACCACTGAGAGATTCCTGGGTATCGCCACTACTATAGGCGCTAGCAACCCCGGTGACTACTCCCCGCACTGCCAAAAAAGGAACCACAGGTCTTGGTGTATATCGTAACCCTTCGGTGGGGGTTAAAGGCAAAGCCTCACCTCGCCAGAGTGTGAAACTTCGGCTTAACGATGCACTGGCTTGATAGCGTGTTAAGTCGATGCGGTTATTCTCTCGTGGAGGGGGAGGTAGCAAGTCTTGTCTATCTGTCCTAGCGTTAATTGCCTGAATCCCTGCTTGATAGGTGAGATTGATCCCTGTGTCTCCTAAGCGAATTACTGGGGATGTGATCACCGCTCCCAGACTCTGCTGTACGGTTTGAAAACCCAAGGAACCGTTAAATAGGCGATCGCGAAAGCTATATTCCAGATTCAAGTTATGCGGTAAATCGGTACCGATAACCTGTTGGAGTCGTACACTGGCTCTGAGTTCTTCCTCAAAATCATCCGGATCAAGGCTGGTGAAGGTGGCTGAAGCCCGTAGGGTGGTTTGGGGGGTAAAGGTGGCATCTAGTTGGGCTTTGAGACCAAAGGAGGAGGGGTCTAAAAGACCATCATCATCTTTGTCTGGGGTATTGGGGTTTCTTTCACCAAGGACGGCTCTCTGGAGAAAGTATTGGGGGGTGACTTTAAATAGTACCCCTGGAGTATTGACAATATTAAACGATCGCTCGATAAATAAACCGCCGCGATCATCATCATCGAAGCCAAACTGAAGTAAACCCGGTTCCCGTTCCCGACGATCAATTACCACCCGATTGCGAAATGTGGGTACGGATAACCCTTGGTCAAATACCAACCGGGGACGAGTGGCAACGATTTCATCCACTAAGGGCGAAATCCGGCGAAATCGAGCCGTTTGAGCTCGTAATTCTAGTTCAGGTGGGGAAAAGGGGTCATTGGTGATCCGCACATTTTGAGCGATCGCTTCTGAACCTTCAAAGTCAATGCGATCGGCTTCATAGCGGAATCGGTTGATTGTTCCTACAGCCTGTGGCGCACCGGAAACGACATTCGAGAAATTTCCGGTTGTTGTGGTGCCAAAGCTGCCGCCGATAAAGAAGGAGTAAAAGCCGGGATTGGTTATGTCTTGCAGGGGTTGATTGCTGAGAACGCGATCGCTAATTGGTCGTTGTTCTTGGGGCGCATTGGGATCAGCCGGAGAGGGCAAGATGGTTAAATCAGTACCTGATGTCGGCACATATAATTCTCCACTGGCATCAAAAATCACACCGCTATCCTGGACAAAGGAATACTCAAAGCGTTGACCTCGTAAAACCTGATTTCCTCGCGTCAACACCACATTATCCTCAGCCACCAAAATCCGATTCGGTAGGTTAACTTGGACGCGATCCGCTTCCAGCAGAGCGCCGCGAAACCGCAACAGGACATCCCCTTGGGCGGTAATCACCTGTCGTTGTTGATCATATTCCTGTTGATCGGCGGTTACTTCCAGCACCCCTGTGATCGGACCGGGAGCCGCAGGTTCAGTGTCTTCTGAGGCGGAAGCATCAGGGGTTGGCTGGGAGGTTTGCGATCGCGGCTGTCGCTGATGAAGATCCGGTGCAGGGACTATCGCTGGGTTAGGTAATACTAGGGGATCGGATGGGGGAGATGTAAATTCAAACTCTCTGATCTCACCTCCCCGCTCTTGAGTGATGATACGTTCAACGTTTAAGAGTTCCAGGGTTACGGCGGAAGAACGCACCGAACTCGCATTTGTTGTCTCAGAGGTTAAGTTCGTGCTGAAAGCATCAGAATCAATCCTTTCTGCCCTCTGCCTTCCGCCTTCTGCCTTATCACTCTCTTCGGCTTTTCTTTGGTCATTAGTCCTTGGTTGTTGACCTATAGTCAATGACGGATTTAGCGTAGTTGAGATCGGGTCAGCCTGGACTTTTTCCGATTGACTCGTGCAACAGGGCTGCAAATCTGCCGCCGTTCCCATCTCTTCTGCTAGCTTGCTCCCAGACGTGCCATGGCACGTCTCTACATTCCTCCTCTGCTCGCCTGCTGGTTCGCAGGTGGTGACCAACTTTTGTTGAGGTGGATTAGCCGTATTCATTGAACGGTGAGCAGGTATCTTATCCTGTCCGTCTAAAAAGTCCTCACGTCCTTTTACCTCATTTCCTTGAAGCCTCTGACTGGGAGCCTCTGCATTGTTTCCACCCAAGGGTAAGGATTCCACAGGACTGGATATCAAGGATTGCGGCGTGCGATCGCGGGAGTCTCCGGTGCGGTTTGACGGCAAATCATGACCCGCTGAACTCGTCTTGCCATCTCTGCTCTTTGACACCTCGGTTCCGTGGTTTTCTCGGGCCGCATAACGGGCAGAAATCGACTGTCCTAGCAGAGTAGCCTGTGAAGATGTTATGTCTGATGAAAACTCTGGCGGTAACGTTTCGGGTGGGGTTGGTGTCGCCAGTCCCTTTGGCGTTTGCTGGGGAAGGCGAGTCGGTACTGAACTCAGATGTGAGGACGAAAGGGGAGCAACAGCGTCCTCAGTCGTTAACGATTGAATAATGGCAGGAGTTTCAGGCGGCTGAACGGGTTGGGGCATTTTTCAACAATAACGGTCGAAGGAACAAATCCGAAGCGTACCGCCTTACCGCGCCTAATCACAGCGGGGCGAGATACGCCTCGCCCCTTTAAAAAACTCAGGGATGAAGCAAAGTATAATTTACTCCAAATCCCGTCGCTTGGGGTTACGAGCCGGATCGTTTGACAGGAAGCCAAACACGAATAAGGCAACGAAAATACTAACAACGATATAGACCACAATCTTGAGTGTCAGCATCTTGAATATCTCCCAGAGGTATGAATCATCGAATTGGCGATTATGTTGCGTTTTGCAACAACTTTTCTAATCATACCCAATCGTGGTCTCCATGTTGATAGGCAAAGTTTACTCACGCTCAGGATGTTTGATCGGTATTTTCAGGACACTTTCTCTAAATCAGCCTGGGATCATTATCCCTACATTCTTATGCACATCAGACTTTTTTAGTCAAGAGTAAGTTCCATGACCTAAGACCCATGATAAATTCCTTGTGCCATCTGCCATCTGCCATCTGCCATCTGCTTTTCATGAATCATCCAAAAAATGAGCCTGAACCTCTTACTGATGGGATTTTAGCCTGAAGCTGACATCGATAAACCCAAGTCTGTTACAAAAACAGTATTAAAAGTCTCATCCTTTGTGTAAAAGTATGTACACAATGTTATCCGTGTAAGACTTAGAATTTTGTCGCTTTATGCAGCCTATTCGCACTTTTAACGTTTCTCCCGCTTTGCCAGAAGCCCTGGAACCCTTACGTAAGCTGGCATATAACCTGCATTGGGACTGGAATGTGGAAACAAAAGACTTGTTCCGGCGCCTAGACCGTAAACTCTGGGAATCGACTCGCCATAATCCCGTTTTGACGTTGGGGATGATTAGCCAAGCCCGTCTGGAAGAAGTGGCTGAAGATGATGGGTTTCTGGCACAAATGGAACGGGCATCTCGACAGTTAGACGACTACCTCAAGGAACGGACATGGTATCGTAAACATCGTGGCAACAGCGAGGAAAAAGAATGCTATGCCTACTTCTGTGCCGAGTATGGGTTAGTCGATTGCCTGCCCATATATTCCGGTGGTTTGGGTGTTCTGGCTGGCGATCATCTCAAATCTGCCTCTGACCTTGGTTTGCCTTTAGTGGCAGTCGGTTTACTTTATCAAGAAGGATACTGCGCCCAATACCTGAATGCAGATGGTTGGCAACAAGAGCGCTATCCGATTAATGACTTTTACAATATGCCGCTGCACTTAGAGCGGAATGCTGATGGTTCAGAAGTGCGGGTTGCCGTCGAATATCCAGGTCGTACTGTTTATGCCCGCGTCTGGCGCGTGCAAGTGGGAACGGTTCCCTTGTATCTGCTTGATACCAACATTGAACCAAATAATCCCTACGACCAAGATATCACCGATAGACTTTATGGGGGTGATTTGGATATGCGGATTCACCAAGAGATGATGTTAGGGATTGGTGGAATTAGAGCCTTAAAAGCCTTGGGATACAAGGTCAACGTTTATCACCTCAACGAAGGTCACTCCGCGTTTTTAATTCTGGAACGCATCCGTCGATATATGGAGGAAGAAGGGTTAAGCTTTGCCGAAGCCAAACAATTGGCTCAGTCTACCCAACTATTCACCACCCATACGCCTGTCTCAGCGGGATTTGACCTATTTCCTCCCGATAAGGCAATGTACTATGTGGGTCATTATGCGAATATCTTTGGCTTGTCGCGGGAAGAATTTCTGGGGTTGGGACGAGAAGATACGGGGAATTTGGCATCTCCTTTCAGCATGGCAGCGTTAGCCATTAAAACCTCTAGTTTTATTAATGGCGTCAGCCGATTGCATGGGGACGTGTCGCGGAAGATGTTCCATGGACTGTGGTCTGATCTGCCTCTCGATGAAGTCCCGATTACCTCAATTACCAATGGAGTTCATGCTCGTAGTGTGGTGGCAAAAGCCAACCAGGAACTCTATGACCGCTATTTGGGTCCGAACTGGTCAAGCCGCAAAGCAGAAGATCCCCTGTGGGATCGGGTGGCTTCGATTCCGGATGAGGAGTTGTGGCGCAATCACCAAGCTTGTCGGTCTCAAATGGTTATGTCTGTACGGGAACGCTTACAATACCATTTACGCGATCGCGGCGCTACCTCTGCTGAAATTGATCGGGCGCATGAGGTTCTAGATCCCAGCATTTTGACCATCGGTTTTGCCCGTCGGTTTGCCACATATAAGCGGGCAAACTTATTCATGCGGGATCTGGATCGGATCAAGAAAATTATCCAAGGCAATAAAGAACGAAAAGTTCAGTTTGTCATTTCCGGTAAAGCTCACCCCAAAGACATGCCTGGAAAAGATTTAATCCGCGACATTATCCATACAATTCGGGAAGCCGGATTGGAGAATTCTGTCGTCTTTGTTCCCAACTATGACATTCACATCGCCCGATTGATGGTATCGGGGTGTGATATCTGGTTAAATACTCCCCGTCGCCCCCGTGAAGCATCCGGAACCTCTGGAATGAAGGGGTCTATGAATGGTCTGATGAATGTCAGTATCCTTGATGGATGGTGGGACGAAGCCGATTACGTGCGAACCGGGTGGCCCATCGGTCATGGGGAAGAATACGATAATCCTGAGTACGAAGACGAGATAGAAGCCAATGCCCTTTATGAGCTAATGGAAAAGGAAATTGTCCCCCTATTCTACAATCGCGATAATGAAGGATTACCGCGTGGGTGGATTGCCAAGATGAAAGATGCAATCCGGCTTAATTGTCCTACCTTTAATACCGCTCGTATGCTGCGAGATTATGCGATGCGGGGTTATTTCCCAGCTAGCGAACGCTACAAGGCGATGACGAGCGAGAACTACCAACCCGTGAAAGCCCTTGCTCAGTGGAAACAACACTTATTTGAACAGTGGTACAACATTAAAATTGAAGACATTGACATTGCGGCTGCCAAGGATCTGATGGTCAATCAAACGGTTGCGGTGAAAAGCCGGATCAACCTCGCTGGACTAACGGCTGATGATTTACAGATAGAACTCTACCAAGGTTCAGTCAATGCCGACGGGCAAATTGTTAATGGCGTACCCGTGGTGATGGATTACCAAGGAACTGACGAACACAATATCAGCATCTACACGGCAGATATCTGTTATGGTGCCAGTGGCTTACAAGGTTTGTCTCTCCGGGTATTTCCCAAACACAAACACCTTTCTAGTCTCTATGAACCTGGTTTAGTTCTCTGGGCTTCTTAGTATTAGAGATGGGGGGAGTCGGGGCGGGTTGAGTCACATTTCGGGTGCAACCGAAAAGATAGTAATTAAACCCGCCCCTACAGAGGCACCAGATACCGTGAAAAGTGAGGTTAGCTCCCTCTGCTGTTGTTATACGAGGAGAACTTCAGGTTTCAACAAACAAGGAAATTATCTTGTACTTCAAATTGAAGTGCGGAGTCTGGGTTAAAGATAATCCAGTATCCTGGCAAAGGTGCGTTACGCTACGCTAACGCACCCTACAATTTTACAATTGTAATCCACCAATTAAGGTGTGCCACGCCGCCATCGTGGGCTCTTGCGAAGTCGAAACCCACCAGCATACCAGTCAGTGGCATTCGCTCTAAGATTGAGGTGACAAGGTACTTAAATCCTCTAACACTTTTGTCACAGACTGATATCGATCCATGAAGTAGTAGCGCACCATTTTTTCTAATATTTCACCGAATTCGTCACTCACATTTGCCAAATGACGCCAGCTAATTTCCCCGGTCTCTGAATCCAGCACTAACTGGTGAGGAGGAATGCCTGTTAAAGCTTGAATCCCAATCACCCCAACCGCATAAATATCGCTGCTCAGAGTCGGGTGTCCAGCGTATTGTTCTGACGGTGCATAGCCACGAGTACCAACCGCCACCGTATTATGTTCCTGGGTATCGTGTTCCTGATCCAGTTTTTGTTGAGGTTGAATCTGTTTAACTGCCCCAAAATCAATTAACACCAATTGACCATCGGTTTGGCGACGAATAATGTTACTGGGTTTGATATCCCGGTGAATAACATTATGTTCATGGATAAACACCATAATTTCTAAGAGACCTTTGATTAACTTGACCACTTGCTCTTCTGGCATTCGCTTATCTACAGGTAACTCGTCGCTGAGTGAATCTCCTTTAATGTATTCTTCGACAAGATAGAATTCCCGACTTTCTTCAAAATATGCCAGCAACTGGGGAATGTGAGAATGTCTGCCTAACTTTTCTAAGATTTCTGCTTCTGTATGAAAGAGACGTCTGGCAATGGCGAGAAATCGTTCATCGCGACGGGCTGGTTTTAAATGCTTGACCACACACTTGGGTTTGCCCGGTCTGTGGCTATCTTCAGCTAAATAGGTGAGACCAAATCCCCCAGAACCTAGAACCCGATTAATCTTATAGCGTCCGGCTAAAAGGTTGGGATTGTCAGATGGTTTAACCGTTGGCGCGGGTTGGCTCACAGCTGCATCAGGTGTCCAAATTGCCGTTTCTCCATCCCCATCCTGCTGCGATGGGGCAATAGCCGTTTCTTCACTTAGGGTTACCTCTTGCTGTTCTGCAATCAGAGTCTGATCGTCATCTTCAGCCTCTTGAGTGGTTGGAGCAAAGCTGGTTCTATCTTGTAATAAACCCTGAAGGGCAATGAGATTATTTTCCTGTTCTTGGAGTAGATGGGCAAAATGGGCGCGTTCTTGCTGATTTTGGTAGGCGCTATAAGCCAAGACCCCTGTAGATGACATCACCAATCCCAAGGCTGGTATCATCACCGGTATCCAACCCGCCTCCAGAAACACGATCAAGGATATACTGCCCAAAAGACCAATCGCTACTGTCTCAGCCAGCAGCAGTTGCCGGATATTGTGGGTGATGGATATCAGGATAGCGCCCGTCAATGACCAAAACCCGATCCAGACCACTTCTCCCCACTCAGGGATAAACCAAAACAGCTTGCGTCCATTGAGAACGGTACTGAGCAGTTGACTGACAATTTGACCATGAACAACTACTCCCGGCATTTTTTGCAGAACTTCCCCTTCGGAACTGTAGGGTGTGTAGAACAGATCATTTTCTGCCGGATCAGAAATCCCAATCAGGACGATGCGGTCTTTGACTAAGCTTGGATCAAGACGATCTTCGAGAACGTCTGTCAGGGTCACACTATCGGCGAGTTTGTCCGCAGAGCGGTAATTCAATAAAAGTTGATAGCCACCCGCATCCGCCTTTTGATACCCTCCTGACTTGGGCTTTAGGGGTTTGAAAACCACATCTCCCCATTTGAGATACTCTTGTTCGTCTTGGGTAATCGTTTGTGGTTCAATTCCTTTTTGTTCTAGGTAGTACCGGGCCAACTGAAAGCTAAAGGAAAGGCGGGTGCTACAACCTTCAGGAATTTCGGCATTGTGAAACAACAATGCCCGACGCACAACACCCCCTTCATCGATCGCTAAATCCGCAAAGCCAACCCGCTCCTGAGGCACAGCTTTCGGTGGGGGAGTCCCTCGCTTGGTTTCGTTCCCTAGCCGACAAATAGGAATGAGATTATCGCTGTTGTTAAAGAGTTGGGTTAATTCAGCGTTACCCGGAGGTATGGGAATATCCCGATACATATCCAAACCAACCACCGTCGGTTGATGCTGCTGTAGCTTTTGCAGTAGCTGCGTCATCACCGCATCAGTCATGGGCCACTGCTCTAGGGATTCAATATCCTGCTCCGTCACCTCAACCACCAACAGGCGTGGGTCAGGGGGTAAACTCGGTCGCAACTGCATCAACCGATCATAAGCATAAAGCTCCAATGGCTCCAAAAGCGCTAACTGGCGAGTCCCCAGCAACACACCTGTAACCGCCAAACTGGTTAGCAAGGCTGGATTTTTCCAGGTCAAACTACCAATGCGTTTAAGACGCGACCAAAAGGCAGAGAGCTTTGACCCTTCGCGACCCTCGTAGGGAACCTGGTTTTGAGATAACTCCCCACTAGTTTCCTTCACGTATCTGATTACTCACAACTAACACCTTAACGCTAGCAAGAATTTCCCTGAATTGTAGCCAACATCAACATAGAATTCAGTAGACACTGGTCTCTATTATGACTCAATGTGGGTTGAAAAATAATTCTCTGATTAGCGATAAATAAGTAGGGTGAGCAATGCCCATCCTACTCAAAAGAGTTCTCATTCTTGGGGTGCTAGTTGCTTGAATTACTTTTCAGTCATCGTGTAAGCCCCATCCCAGTCATCCGGTGGTGGTTCTTGGAGAAAATGTTGACACCGCTTCAGGTGTAATGCAGAGGCTTTATCATTTTTGTCAAATTCTTCCATGATAATGCCAAATTCACCCATCGCCCGGGTAAACTTCCGGTTGAGATAATGCTCCCGTCCTTTGTGGTAATGTTCAATAATTTCCTCTTTTTCGGCAGAAAGGGGATCAGAACGCAGTCCCACCAGTTCGTAAATTCTGACAGGCTTATTCTTGCCTTTGACGCGAATGCAATCGAGTTCCCGATACCAAATCCTATCCTGGCAGGGAGCAAAGGTATATTCGCTAATAATAATGTCACAGCCATATTGCTTACTGGCACCTTCTAGGCGGGAGCCTAAGTTGACACCATCGCCAATGGCGGTGAACTCCATCCGCTTACTCGAACCAATATTGCCGCTAATCACACTGTCCGAGTTAATCCCAATCCCAATTCGGATTTCTTCTTTTTTCTGTGACAGACGATTAGCATTAAAATCTGCCAATCGGTGGCGCATGTCCACAGCCGTTTGTACCGCTCTCCAGGCGTGATCGGGTAGGGGTAAGGGCGAACCAAATACCGCCATAATTGCATCGCCGATATATTTATCGAGAGTACCTTTCTGCTTGAAAATCGCCTCGACCATCGATTCAAAATACTCATTCAGCATTCCCACCACTTCTTCCGCTTGGAGTTTTTCGGTCAAAGTGGTGTAGCTACGAATATCAGAAAACAGCACCGAAACTTCTTTGCGATCGCCTCCCATTTTGGCATCACCCAGTTTCAGCAGTTCTTCTGCCAACTCCTGAGTCATGTACCGATACATTGTACTCTTGAGGCGCTTCTCATCACTGATGTCGTCCATCACCACCAACGCCCCATACACATTGGTCAGATCGCTAGTATCCGCAATGGAGTTAATCGACAAATGCACGCTATGCTCTTCATTGCTCGGCGTTAGCAACGTCTGATCGGGGTAGTACTGATTGCGGTCTTTCTCGCTTTTGGCATCTAAGCCATTCTGTAGTAATTGAGCAAAGCTGGCAAGACTACCCTCTTTCTCTTTAATTTTGATCAATTCGGAAACTGATCGCCCTTCGATAGTATCTCCCTTACTAAAGCCCAACAGTTGCTTGGCACTTTCATTCGCCGCGATAACTTTACCGGCTTTGTCTGTAGAAATTACACCATTGGTCAGACTCCGCAGGATATCCCTCTGCATTTGCTCCTGCTGTTTAACCGTGGCAAACAGCTTTGCATTTTGCAGCGCCACACCCGCTTGGATATTAAAGGCTTCCATAAAAGCGACATCGCTTTGATCGAAACTCGCCTTCCAGCATTCGGGTGCGTCTTGTTCCTCTTTATCTGGATTGGGCTGGTAAGGAGGAAACTCTCCCTTCTTTTTCTTATTCACTAATTGAGTGACGCCAATTAACTCGCCATCGGCGTTATAGACTGGCATACACAGCAAGCTACAGGTGCGATATCCCGTATTGCGATCGGTTTCTCTGGCTTTCTCGGAATCGGGATGATTGTACAGGTCAAATGGGATATTCAGAATTTCACCCGTCAGCCCGACTCGACCCGCAAAACCAGCTCCGATGGGAACCCGCAGTTCTTTCATCGAGCCGCCAGACTGAGTAATCTTCGTCCACAAATCATTGCGTTCGTGATCAATCAACCACAAAGTCGAGCGATCGGCATTCATCAGCTCCTTAGCTTCCTCCATCACCCGCTTGAGCGTTTCTTCCAAGTCCAAACTGCTCTTACTCAGGGATTCAGTCGCTTTCATCAGAGCATTAGCCGCTCGCTGTTGCTGGGTTGCCAGGTAAAATGACTTGGACGATTCCAGAATCAGGCGGATGGAGGGGGCAAATTCTTCAAAAAGTTTCTGATCGGTTTCGCTAAACCCTTGTTTATCAATTTTTTCTTCTAAGGGTAAATCATCCTCAGGCTCATGATCCGGCTTTAGCTTATTCAGTAGCTGAACCACCGCCACCAAGTCTCCCTTCTCATTGAGTAAGGGAAGCGTCAGCATCGTATACGTCCGGTATCCGGTTGTCTTATAGAGTTTTTTCGACCCTTCTGATCGCCGATCATCGAAGAAATCGTAGGGATTATTGACAACTTTTTTCAACGTTGCCACTTCCCCAGCAATTCCCTGATCAGCCGGAATCCGAAGTTCTATGGTTTTTCCATTCTCACCCTCGGCGACGATCGAAAATAATTCATTTTTATTTTCATCCAGTAAAAATATCGTTGTCCGGTCTGCACCCAAAAGCTCTGCTGTCTTCAAGGTGATGGCATTGAGCATCTCCTGAAGAATTGTCTCAAACCCTTGGCTGTCGAGGAGCATGGACAGGGTTTGATGAACAACTTCGAGTTTCTTTTCCACCCCCGTAACAACTTCTTTGAAACTGTCTTGAGTCAGGGGGGCAAGAAACGCCGTAAATGTTCCATTAGTGGTCGCTAGGGCACCAGCAGAGGCAGGTTGATGTTCATGCGCTCTTTGGTCGTCAGTATAGATTGGCGTTATATCAACGGTATCTCCATTGTGATCCGCAGACCTGGGTGAAAATGCAGCTGTCATATTTCTCGTTAGGGTCAGAGAACATTCCTGGCATACGAATAAGATTACTCTATCAGTTAAAGTTTTACCACTCAGGTTTATTTTATTGGCAAGATGGGGAAGCTGGGGGAGCTGGGGAAGCTGGGGAAGCTGGGGGAGCTGGGGAAGCTGGGGGAGCTGAGGGAGCTGGGAGACTAAATTTCTATTGCCTATTGCCTATTGCCTATTGTCTATTGCCTATTGCCTATTGTCTATTGCCTATTGCCTATTGTCTATTGCCTATTGCCTATTGCCTATTGCCTGTTCCCTGACGAATGACCATCTCCATTAATTCTGACGCCAATGACGGGCTTGGGTCAACAGCGAATCAGCAAACGTCATGGCTTCTTGACCCGATTGTCCACCCGCTAGCTGGGCAATTTCTTCCTGGCGGTGAGAATGATGATCGAGGCGACTGACGCGAATGACGGTACGCAGGTCAATCTCAGAAATTCCCTGATCAACGAGCGTGTTTGTCTGGTTAGTTTCGGGTAAGAGGGTTTGATCGATCACCTGTTTATCGACGCGGAAATGTCGATCTGCCATGGCGGCGATGATGGGTTGGTGTGTCACACACAACACTTGATTCTGCTGGCTCAGGTGATGAAGTCGTTCCGCGATCGCACTGGCTACCCGCCCCGATACCCCAGCGTCAATTTCATCAAAAATTAAGGTCACGCCTTGGTCGCCACTATTGGACAAACAGGCTTTCAATGCCAGTAAAAAACGGCTCATTTCCCCCCCCGATGCCGTTGCTGCTAACGGTTGTAGAGGTTCCCCAGGGTTGGGAGATAAATAAAACGTGACTTGATCCGCACCAGTCACTGTCGGCGTGATGGGTGTGATCGCGACCTGAAACTGTACCTTTTCCATGGCTAGAGGCTTCAGTTGCTCCACCAGACGCTGTTCCAGTTCCTCGGCTGCGACTCGACGTAACTGGGTGAGCTGATTACAATATTCTGTTAAGATTTCCTGACATTGATGATAACTTTTTTCCAACTCATCCAAGGATTGACCATTACCCCGGAGTTCAGCCAATTCTGAGGTCAGTTTTTCGTAATGGGCGATCGCATCGGCTAACGTGGGTCCATATTTCCGGCAAATTTGTTTCAGGGCGCGGATGCGTTCTTCCACCTCTTCTAAACGTTCGGGATCAGTTTCGAGTCCATCCCCATACGCATTAATTTGGTGAGAAGCTTCTACCACCTGCGCTAAAGCCCCACTGACCAATTCTAGGATGGGTTGTAATTGGCTGTCGTATTGCGCCATATCACTCAACGTGGTTTCGGCTTCCCCTAATAAATCGGCGCAGGCAAATGCACCGCTGTCATTTTGGTAAAGTGACTGATAGACCTGATAACTGTGCTGTTGAAGTTCTACGACATGAGTTAACCGTTGACTCTCTTGTTCGAGTTCGGTAAGTTCATCCGGATCAGCAAGATCAGCGGCGCTCAGTTCCTGAGTTTGATACTCTAGCCAATCGAGACGTTGTAGACGCTGCTGTTCCGACTGACGCCGTTTTTGCAGGGCTTGCCAAGCGTCCTGAGATGCCAGATAAGCCGTAGTCACTTGATCAAGGTGTTGTTTGATCGGGAAACCGCCGAAAAAGTCAAGCAGTCGCCGCTGGCGAGTTGAGGCAAAAAGCTGTACTGTTTGACCTTGGGCGGTAATTTCCACCAAGCGATCGCGTAATTGTTCCATCAAGCGGCGATTCACCAAAATCCCATTAATTCGCGATCGCGATCGCAGGGAGTTCTGTTTAGCCGTAATCTCTCGACTACAGACCAAATCCGCTTCATCAAGTAAATCAATTTCCTGTTCACTCAACCAAGCCATCAACGTCCCATCGATGCGAAACGTCGCCTCAACCAGCGCCCGTTTTTCCCCGGTGCGAATCAAGCGATGGGTGACTTTTCCTCCCAACGCGACATCAATGGCATCCAGAATGATTGACTTGCCAGCACCCGTTTCGCCCGTCAAAACATTCAGACCCGCCGCAAATTCCAATTCCAGTTGGTCAATTAAGGCAAAATTTTGAATCCGTAACGATAGCAACATAACATTTTCATCCAATAGTTAGAGAAAGCGGTTAAAAGACGAAATAAGTCATAAGTTATAAGTGGATACTACCGTGCCGATCGAGCCAACCTTGTTCCTTAATCATGAGTCCTGATCAGGATAAACTGAATGGCGTGGTATCTCAATCATTTTTTTGTTACAATTCTTTACAGAGCCGCTCCTGTTGGTGAATCCTGAATAAATATGAATCTTAAAACAATTTCTCCTGCCTCTCCCCAGCCAGATTCAATCGCCGAACTCAATCCCTCAGTGGAATCCTTACCCCCTGAGCCAATTGTGGTTGAGTATGAACAGACGCCGTCCCCGGGATCAGCGCTACCACAGGAGTGTTCGGAAAACCGAACCGAAACGCTGCGCTATGATCCAGTAGCGATTGAAGCTCAATATGGACGCGCACCGCTACAAGTCTTAGGACGGCTACTCAGGATTACTTTACCCACGGCTGCCTTTGCCTTAGGGCTATGGTGGGATCGGATACGAGGTCGCCGACAGATCAAAGAACGGCGGCGAGCGATTCAGTTGCGGGAACTCTTAACCCAACTCGGACCAGCGTATATTAAGGTCGGGCAAGCACTTTCGACGCGACCTGACTTAGTACCACCCCTCTACTTAGAAGAGTTGGCGTTGCTACAAGATCAACTCCCTCCCTTCCCCAATGAAGTCGCTTTTCGATTCATCGAAGAAGAACTAGGCGATCGCCCCGAAGAAATTTATGCCGAACTGACCTCATCGCCTGTAGCCGCCGCCTCCCTAGGACAAGTTTACAAAGGGAAACTTAAAACAGGGGAAACCGTCGCCGTCAAAGTGCAGCGACCAGGTTTAGCACGGCGCATTGCCTTGGACGTTTATATATTACGCCGCCTCGCTCAGTGGGTACAAAACAATGTTAAGCAGGTGCGGAGTGACTTGGTTGCCATTATGGATGAGTTTGGCACCCGCATCTTTGAAGAGATGGATTATACCCAAGAAGGGTGTAATGCTGAACGCTTTGCCAACCTTTACGGTCACCTTCAGGATATATATGTACCCAAAATTTACTGGCAATATACAGGACGGCGTGTCTTGACAATGGAGTGGGTCAGTGGTACTAAACTGACTAATCTGGAAGCAATTAAAGCTCAAGAAATTGACGCCAAGTATTTAATTGAAGTTGGCGTGCAATGTTCACTACGTCAACTATTGGAGCATGGATTTTTCCATGCTGATCCCCATCCCGGAAATTTACTAGCCACGCCGGAAGGCAAGCTGGCTTATCTGGATTTTGGGATGATGAGCGAAGTCAAACCCTATCAGCGTTATGGGTTGATTGAGGCGGTTGTTCATTTAGTCAATCGGGACTTCGCAGGTTTAGCTCATGACTATGTAAACTTAGAGTTTCTGTCGGAAGATACGGATTTAACCCCAATTATTCCAGCGCTTGCTAATGTTTTTAACAATGCCTTAGGCGCTAGTGTTGCCGAACTCAATTTCAAAAGTATCACTGACCAACTCTCGGAAGTGATGTATGAATATCCATTTCGAGTTCCCGCCTACTATGCCCTAATTATTCGTTCCTTGGTCACATTAGAAGGGATTGCGATTAATGTTGATCCGAATTTCAAGGTTCTCAGTAAAGCTTATCCTTATGTGGCGAAACGTTTGTTAACAGATTCTTCCCCACAATTACGCGCTTCTCTAAAAGACTTACTCGTCAAAGACGGTAATTTCCGCTGGAATCGCCTGGAAAATTTATTGCGGAATGCCGCCAATTCTCAAGATTACGATTTGAATAAGGTTTTAAATCAAACGTTAGAATTTTTATTCTCAGAACGTGGAGTTTTGATTCGAGACCAATTGATCGAGGAAATTGTCAAAGCCGTCGATATGTTTGGACGTCAAACCTTTGATAATGTAACTGAGTCTCTGCGCCAACGAGTGGGATTACAGCAAAAAACAGAATCCACTAGCAAAGTCGTAGAACTACCGCAAAGTGCAGAGCATATCAAACGAATTTGGCAAATTCTGCAAGATACGCCCGGTTTCGATCCCTTCCAACTTGCCCCCCTTGTTCCTCAATTTTTGATGAAGCCAGAAACTCAGCAAATGGGACAAAAAATTGCTGGCGGTTTAGCCCAACGGGTGATGGCACGATTAATTCGGGAAGTTTTACTTCAGGAGACTCAAAGTCAAGGGGAAAAGCCTTCTAATGGTTCTAGCGTCAAGAGAGCACCCAAACTCGTCCTGCCACCAGCCGCCGCGATTCACTGACATGCTCCCGGTGGGCAATGCCCACCCTACGGTCTATTAAGTTTCGGCGATCCTACAATGCTGATATGAATAAATTTAGTTTTGAGCCGGAAATTTATTTCCCGGCTCTTTTCTAATTCTATAGCAATAGACACATCGATTAGGACGTTCGGCATCATGTAGAGACGCGCCATGGCGCGTCTCTACATAAATGATGTGTCCTAACAGCCATGGCGGTTGCTATAATTGAGTGAATTAGAATTATTAATGACGCGAAAAGTTACCGTTTTTGCGGTTACCGCCTCTGTTTTCGCGAGGTCTGGCTTTATTCACCTTCATATTGCGCCCCATCCATTCAGCCCCATCGAGTGCCTCAATAGCGGCTGTTTCTTCATCGTCTGTTTCCATCTCTACGAAACCAAAACCCCGAGGACGTCCGGTTTCACGATCAGTGGGTAATTGCACCCGCTTGACAGCACCATAGTCTGCAAAGACAGCACTCAGGTCTTCTGCAGTAACGTCGTAGGATAGGTTGCCTACGTAAATTGACATGATTGTCTCCAAGCTCAAAGTTGTATAAAGATGAGGGTATCGGAGACAAGTCTGTCAAGTCGAAAGGAAAAAAGCCAATCTGTACTAAACACAAACACTGAAACCGAACACATTCTCAATGATTAAGCTAGCACAGGCTTGCCAATTTGGGTACGGATATCAAATTCTTACTGTTCGCCAATCTTAACCGTCAATTTTAATGAAAGTCCGACTACTTATCGATACCTTGGCGCGATCGCAATTTACCAGATCAGCGGTTAATGTCAGACAACTCGGTAGAATATGAAAGACATTGTGACTCAAGACTATCTGTGGCTAAGCCAAAACCTTCTCTTGCAAGAACTCCTCTGTTTGACCTCGCCGTTGAACAAAATGCCCGCTTCACTGGCTTTTCGGGTTGGGAAATGCCAGTCCAATACAGCAGTATTGGACAAGAACACGAAGCAGTACGCACCGATGCGGGAATGTTCGATATCTCCCACATGGGAAAATTTGCTTTTACCGGGAAGCAGCTATGGCAAGCGTTACAGCGATTAGTCCCATCAGATTTGAGTCGATTACAACCGGGTCAAGCTCAATACACGGTATTGTTGAATCCTCAAGGGGGCATCATTGATGATGTGATTGTTTACCACAAAGGGGAGGATGAAACGGGCGAATCGCAGGCGATGATGATTGTTAATGCGGCAACCTGTCAGAAGGATAAAGAGTGGTTGTTAGCACAACTGGAGAACACCGAGGTAAAATTACTAGACCTTTCCCAGGAAAACATCTTGATAGCCCTACAAGGATCTCAAGCCGAGACTTACTTACAGCCGTTTGTCCAGGAAGACTTAACCGCGCTGAAATCCTTTGGACATCTCAATGCAACGATTCTAGATCAACCCGGATTTATCGCCAGGACAGGGTACACCGGAGAAGATGGGTTTGAGGTGATGGTTAAACCGGAGGTTGGGGTACAACTGTGGCGGCGTCTGTTCCAGGCGGGAGTGACTCCCTGTGGTTTGGGAGCAAGAGATACGTTGCGACTAGAAGCAGGGTTGGCACTTTATGGACAAGATATTGATGATACGACGACTCCCCTAGAAGCTGGTTTAAGTTGGCTGGTACATTTAGACCGTAAAGGCGATTTTATCGGGCGTTCTGTACTAGAAGCCCAAAAAGCCAATGGTGTGGAACGTCGGTTAGTGGGGATTGAAATGCAGGGGCGACATATAGCCCGTCACGGTTACTCGGTACTATCTGAGGGACAAGTCGTGGGAGAGATAACGAGTGGTACCTATTCACCAACACTAGGAAGAGCGATCGCGCTTGCCTATTGTCCCACATCCCTCGCCAAGATGGGTCAACAGTTAGAGGTAGAAATTCGCGGTAAGACTTATCCTGCCGTTATCGTCAAAAAACCCTTTTATCGCGCCAAAAAACCTTCGAGTTAGAAACCAAAATTTTTCGGTCATTCATTCCAGTTCCCTCCCCTTGACAAGGGGAAGGCTAGGGAGGACACATCATTTATGTAGAGACGCGCCACGGCGCGTCTCTAACACAGTTCGTTTGTCCTAATAGATGTGTCTACTGCTATATCATTGCTCCCTCATCTGCCCCATCTGCCCCATCTCCCCCTCACCTCATCACTTATTCAGCAGCCCCTAGATATGATTATTTTGAGAAGGACTAGGAAAATTGCTGGGCTGGATTTGCTGAAGGCTTTCTCGTTCTGCCTCTAGATCTATATTAATTTTCAGCAGCATTTCATGTTCAGCATTTTGTCGTTGATAGAGCCGCTGAATTTCTCGTTCAAACTGTTCTCGTCCCTCTTGAAAAAAGTCAGGATAAGTGGTTAAAGCGCGGATAAATTGGGAAAATTGCTCAGAATTTAAAGATTTTTGATCGGCTACAGCTTTTTCCGGTTGTTGCCATAGCCCAATCGCAAATACCAATGTTGTGGCGATGAGAAAGCGGGTTAATTTCATGTAGTAGCAATCCTCCCCCTGACGAATGTCCTATCTTTATTCTGTCAGGGCAGAACAATTGGCAGCATCCATCAACAGGATGGATTGATATCACCTGATTGGATTATGTCATTTGTCATTTGTCATTTGCTCTCCTAATCCCTTACCTCCCATCTCCCCGCACTTCTACTCCTCGCTCATGTCATCCATCTTTCTGTGATCCAGAGGCTACAGCTTCGGCTTGATAGCGAATCCCGGCTTGCTTCAGACGCCGCAACACCTCAGCCAAGCGATCGCACTCCGCAATCAAACTTACCCGCACATAGCCTTCACCGCCGACACCAAAGGCATTTCCGGGCGTCACCACCACACCTGTTTGCTGGAGAATATCCAGGGCGAAATCCGTTGAATTTTGACCCGGTGGACAAGGAACCCATAAATACATTGTCGCCTTTGATTTAGGAATCTTCCATCCCAATTCCGCTAACCCTTGAATCAAAAAATCTCGGCGACGACAGTAACGTTCTTGCACCTGATGCACATAACTATCAGGTAAGTCTAATGCCGTTTCTGCGGCGGTTTGTAATACGGCAAAAATCCCATAATCTAAATTTGTTTTTAACGTCCGCAATCCTTGAATAATATGGCGATTTCCGACAACAAATCCAACCCGCCAACCTGCCATATTATAAGTTTTTGATAAAGTATGAAATTCTACGCCAATCTCCTTCGCGCCCGGAATTTCTAATAAACTCGTGGGTTGATAGCCATCAAATGCTAGTTCGGCGTAACATAAATCATGCACCAACAGAATTGAGTAACGACGGGCAAAAGCCACAATTTCCTCAAAAAACTCACGGGGAGCCGTCGCTGTTGTTGGATTATTCGGATAGTTAAAGTAGAGAATCTTTGCCCGTTGCGCCACATCCTCAGGAATAGCGGCTAAATCAATCAGCCAATCATTTTCCGGCTTAAGGATCATGCTGTGAATTTCAGCCCCAGCAATCAAAGGACCTCGGAAATGAGCTGGATAAGCCGGACTTGGCACTAATACCAAATCCCCTGGATTGACGTAAGCTAGAGCAAGGTGAGTCAATCCTTCTTTAGAACCCAACAGGGGTAGGGCTTCGCTATCAGGATCGAGAGTAACTTCATAGCGACGGTGATACCAACTGGTAATGGCGTGGCGAAAATCTGCCGTTCCTTCAAAGGGGGGATAGCCGTGGTTAATTGGATGATTCAGGGCGGTGATAGCGGCTTCAATCACGGGTGCAGGTGCTGAACCGTCAGGATTCCCCATGCCTAAATCAATTAAATCTAACCCTTGCTCACGGGCACGGGCTTTGAGTTCATCCAAACGAGCAAACACATAAGGGGGTAAAGCACTCAGGCGCTTTGCTGGGGTAATCCAATCTAAGTTCATTCAAAAATGCAGCGTTCCTAACCTAGAAAATTATATCGGCATTATCGGAAAATCGCTTAAGCTCCCAGAATTTTTGCCCTCAAGGGCTAAATCCGGGTTTATGAGGGCTTGCTGTATAAGCTGTTGCTGCATTCAGATGGGGATACCTAGATTTCTCAAAGGCAACAGGTAACAGGCAACAGGGAATACACAATTTAACAATCAAGGGTTGGACAACAATCCAAGATTCACAAAGAAACCGTAGGGGCACGGCATTGCCGTGCCTTTCCTACCATTATTTAAGTAGGTTGGTGGAAATAAACAATTCCATGAGGCAGTCAAGCAGGGGTTAATCAATTAACTCCAAAGAAAAACTAAATCGCCTCTAAATCTAGATACCAATTCTCAATCACCTGCTGAGAAATATGTTTCCCTCTCGTCTCAATCAGCATTTGTGCCATAGCCTTCACCTCACTTACTGTTTTATATTCCGTCTTTACCATCTCCGTCAATAATCTTAAAGTTCTAACATAAGGAATTGAACGTTTCCGACAAGTTTCAACCACTAAACCGTCATCACTGGCGCATAGTAAAAACCGATGCTGGGCGATGGCTAAAGTGGAACGATCCGCAATACTTAATAAAGGCGCTTCCCTTGAAAAATCAATCAAACTTTGGAACATTGCTTCCGTATCCAGAACAATCGGCGTAAGATATTTTGCTGCTGCTTCTCTAGTTTGGGGTTCTAAATTATCCGAATCTAGCACTTCTTGGGCAATGCAAAGCGGATCATAACATTTCTCTAACCAGTTCCATTCCCCAAGGTAAACAAAATCAATCAGTGCTGTAGCATCCAGAATCATCCCCTCCAGCTTCCTAGATGGTTCAGGCGACGGCATAAACCTCCTGTTCTCTGCGAGTCAGCCGTAAGCGCTCAATCGTCATCCCCAGCAGTTCCGACGCTTTCGACTCCGATATCTTCTCTTGTTCTAGTGCTTGCCAAACCAAGCTAGAATAGCGCTGATTGAGGGAAAAATCCTCTGCTTGCAGTTTCGGTTCCAGTTCAATGTCTTTGGTTAAAGACTCTCCTGTTTTATTTTTATACTGCACACACAACGCTTTTTTCGTTTTCCCAAAATCCTTTAATCCCATCTCATCCAAACGCTTGAGAATCACCGCATAACTCACCCGAAAATAAGACTTGAGTTTCAACCAGTCGTGCATATTAGTCCGCGCTTGGTCAAAAGCAGTTTGAGACACTAGCAAATGACTGGCAAAATAATTCGCCACTGCTTCACGGGCTTTTTCTTCCTCACGGTTGTCACTGGCTAAAAGCTGACCCTGATACTCTCCCCGATGAAAAATCAAATGGCCAATTTCATGGGCAAGAGTAAACAATTGACGCTCTATGCTGATCTTGTGGGTATTAATCAGCACAAACGCCCCTTGAGTATTGCTACAAGCACTTAAACCAAAGAAGTTATCCTGCTCAATGGGTAAGCGTAAAACCTTCAGACCAATTTCTTCCACCGCTTCAAACAAGTTGGAGATAGGAGCATCACCAAACCCTAAACGGGCGCGAAACTGCTTCGCCACTTGCTGAATGCGTTTTTCGTTCCCCTCTACACTGTCACAAGGGGTGCTTTCTGGCGCGTAGGGAGGCAAGCCCACCGCCGTTTCCAAAGCCGTATAGGTATTGAGCAACCCCTCGATATAACTCGCAAACTGGGGCTTTTTCGTGAAAGTCGTATGACAACGGAAACAGAACTGATTTTCAATAGGGAAAAGCTGATCCACAGGACGCAATAGATCATCAAGCGTCACCCCCAGATGTTTTGCTAACCGAGACAGGGTTTGACTATCGGGTAAGGTTTTCGCCTTCTCGTAGTTATTGATCGTCTGACGAGTCATCCCAACCTGTTCGGCTAACCGTTCTTGGGAAAGCCGTTGTCCTTTGCGATATCGGATTAAATTTTGCGCGATCGCATCTTTCATCAGAAGCAACCATAACTTTATTTTTTTACATTTTAGCTAAAACTTTAATTAAATGTAAAACATATTTTACATTTAGTCATCTAATCTGAAGTTCCCCTTTGACAAATCGCTTGCCTCACAGATTTTTTCCAAAAAGTATTAAGAAAATCTTAAATATACATGGGTACGAATTGAGAAGGGTAATTGGCTCAAACGCTTACATAGTCGGGGTTTCTACTTCTATCACCAATCGGGATGGGGGGAACTTCAGTTTAAAGAAAATAGATAGGGGTAAAGTGGGCAATACCCACCCTACTGGGTAAGAGTTTGAGTCGTCTTTAGACGACTTAAGCTTTTAGCCAAGAACTTGAGTTCTTGGCGGGTGTTGGGGCTTACTGACAACGATACAAGATATCAGTTATTCGTATTTTTCATTCATCGCCGTCGATAAAACGGGACTGCAATTTTTTTCCACAGGTGTTGTTGTCGAAACCATCGCCGCCATGAGCTGTTCAGGTGTCACATCAAACGGTAATCTGTGGATATCCGACTGCGGCTGACAAGCAATATCTGCCCCCTGGCGCAACTGTGCCAACGTGATATTTCCTAACCCCAAATCATCAAGAGTTTGGGGTAAACCGATTTCGCGATAAAACTTCAATAACTGTTGTCGTGCAGATGCGGCAAGTTGATTCCCCTGTACCATTTCTTCTAAGCGCAATTGCACCAGAATCCCATAAGCGACTTTCTCCCCATGTAAAGCGCTGTGAGAACCAGGAAGATGAGTTAAACCATTATGCACCGCATGAGCCGCCACAGTACGACACTGCGCCCCACCTAAACCACCAATCACACCCGCTAACAAAACTGAAGCATCAACTACCTCTCGCCAAACCTCGCTCCCTGGCGTTTTTAGGGCGTCTGCTGACTTTTGAAACAGGATATCCCGTAACACCCTCGCCTGTTGCACCGCCCCAATAATTAAGGTTTGAGCAGAATCCCCACTACTCACGGATGCCTCATACCATTTCGCTAAGGCGTCTCCAATTCCGGCGACTAAGGTACGTTGGGGGGCAGTTTCAATTAAGCTGTAATCCAGGATGAGTAAATCTGGGCAGCGATTCAGACTCACATCATACAGGAAAGCCCCTTCATTTGAGTAAATATTGGACAATGCTGTCCAAGCAGCACAGGTAGCGGCAGAGGTGGGAATTGTCACAACCGGAAGGTGACATTGATGAGCTAGGAGTTTAGCGGTGTCTAAGGCTTTGCCACCTCCCACACCAATAATTAAGTCGGCTTGATGGCAGGTTGCTGCTTCTTTGAGGGATGCGAGGGAGACTTCACTACAATCCGGACGATAAGATGCCTTAGCACAAGTTAACACCGACTGTTTCAAGATCGGTTCTAGCTGCGGTGATAACGTCGCCAAGGTATGATTCCCGCCAACAATCAGCGGGCGATGACCCAAAGATGCGATCGCCTCTCCAGATTGCGCTAATGCTTGGACACCGCGCAACACCTGCGCTGGGGCAACTGTGAGCGACAGCAATGAGGGAGGAGCCGAGTTAGTCATTTTTAGCAGAGGATGCAGCTAATTGAATTTTTATCTTACCTCATCTCCCCTATCTCCCCTACCAAATCAGTTTCAAGACTTCCCCTGAAAAGTCAGGTGGAGGTATCTGGTAATTGTGCCAAGCGTTCTTTGTAAATATTGATAGTCATCTGTTCATCATCACGTTCAGCCAGCGATCGGCTGATTTTACCTACAACTAGGGGTTTAGATACACCGGGTTCTGGGTGGATCACAGTGCGGGCGCGAATTGTCAGTTGGTTATTTTCTCCACCCAAACGCCCATAAGAAAAGAAGTCGCTGGCGGCTTGGCGCAGACTGGCTTCTAGTTGAGATTCGTTGATCGTTGTGGGCAAAGCGATAACGGCTTGGTTGCCTCCGTTGTCGTAGACTAAGGTAAAGTGGACTGCACCAGGAATCACTGTGCGGCTAAACGGGACGATACTTAGCGCAAATAAGCCGCCCGTCAGCACCCCCATAAAGCCCGTAATTCCCACCAACCGAAATCGGATGCCCCATTTAAAGATAAAACCTAAGAGGCTAAGAACTCCGAAAACTAGGGTGAGAATGCCTATCCATTGGGTATAGGTGAGAAAGTCAGTCGTTGTTGGCATAGAAGATAACCTGTGTTGACTCGATAAACGCCAATGGCTACATCGTTGCAGTTTGGTAACTTTTTTATCCTATCAGCGTTGCTTCATCCATGAATACCCTCAGATCAAGCTCCCTTAAGTATGACGCTCCTCGCCATTAACTTGAATTTCTCCACCTACTTCCTGTCCTCTCCCCGAATAATTGACTTTCGCATCCATTCCCGCACACTCTCTAGGTGGACAATTGCCTGATCACGTTCTCGGTTATCTGGACAACTTTCCAATATAGTATCTAACAGCCGTCCCCACAGGTATTCAACGGTGGCAATTTCTTCGAGTTGCGCTTGAGTGGGACTATCCCATCCAAACAAGCGATCGCGTATTGCCTTTGCTTCAGCGGATAGATGCTCCTTGTCCAACTGATCCTCTCCTGCATCACTTTATTTTTAGCTTATTTTTAACCACAAATTAAAACCCAAAGCCCTACTTGCACTGTTCCCTGTTGCCCGTTCCCCGTTCCCTTTAATGACCCACTCTAATTTCTTGCCGAGCTTTCTGAGTCCAAGCCTCATTAACTAGCAAATTGCCAGTAGACATTTTAAAATCAAATGGATGAGGAGGTTCAGGGACATCCAGAACACCACCTTGCCGATGAAATTTAATTAACCTAACGATCCAAGTACAAAAGTCTAAAATTTCCTCAGGTAATAGCGTTAGGTCAAAGTGCCAGCTTTGATTAATTCCCCGGCAATCTCGTCCCCACAGCCTCGATTGAATAATACCTGCTCCTTTATTAATAGACACACGCAAAATAAAGGGTCGTTCTGGGAGTAATTCATCAGGGGCTGTGTGAACATAAATACACAAATAATTCATGCGTTGCCGATCATCGATCCAAGATGCCATTGGCAGATTACCCGTTGATGAATTGCGGGTTGTAATCTTCACTGGCACGTTCATCTTGGCGGCAAATCGATCGTAGAACTCTTGCCTTAGCTGAGAAACTGTACGTATAGCTTCTGGAGTCATGATTACTGCATAAGAGTGAACACTTAAAACCGTTTTTTGCGATAGCGAGAAAGCCGCCGCAGTTGCTTATGCCGAGCAATGGCTTTACGTTTACGTTTTTGAATCGGCGTTTCAAAGTGGCGATGTTTCTTCATATCGGGAAAAATTCCCGCCTTGGAGACAGCTTGTTTAAATCGGCGGAGGGCTGACTCGATCCCTTCATGTTCACCGACAGTCACCTGTGCCATTTTATTTCCTCCTTAGCTTGAGTGAATTGCTCAATACCTGACAACATCTAGCAGAAATGCCTAAACTCCTACTCCAATCTTCAAGTTTGAATCTGATTCTTCCAAGCTGCCGCTTCAACTCTCGTAAGCGGCAGTCATTGATTATGAACGTAGAATTTAAAATATGAACGTAGAAGAGGAACGCAAGACAAAACCGATTGCTTCTATTGAGCCAAAGAAAATTGGAAAATCCCGACTGCCTTAGACTTGTTAACGACGGGAAGGCATATTGTATTGCCTTTCATCGGTGCAGTTGCTTTCCTGGTGCTTTTAGCCTGTACGCTTATGGGTTGGCTTGCGCCTAAACTTAAACTCGAATTATTCCGGTGAAAGTGAGCCTTGAAGTTGTTACCGAGCGCTACTTTCCCAATATCATGCTTCTTAACCCGCTCTTTACCTGTTTAGTTTAACTGTTCAGTTTCCGCCGATTGGAACTACCGCTAAACTGGTCAATTCCAGCGCATTCCCAGGTACGTACAGACGCGCCGTGGCGCGTCTCTACTTCTCGATAACGGCTGCTAGCAAAACCTAGCCCGGTCAACACAGACTTTTTTAAGCTCTTGCTACAACACTTAGACTTAGCGACGGGTTGTTGACTCGATAGTCCAGCATCTAGGAGACATTGAGAAACACCACCATGAATTAGCTGATTGCACCCGCATTATTCTGGTTTAGTAACGTCGAGAGAATCCATCCCGGTTGCCGCCGCCGCGACGACCACCGCCTCCTTGACCCCGAGGCTCACGAGGTTTAGCTTTATTCACTTTCAAATCCCGACCCATCCATTCAGCACCGTCTAGAGCATCAATAGCGGCAGATTCTTCAGCTTCTGAGTCCATTTCCACAAAACCGAAGCCGCGCATCCGACCTGTTTCCCGATCCGTGGGTAACTGAACCCGCTTTACTGTCCCGTATTCAGCAAAAATACTGGTGATGTCTTCTTCCGTAGCATCATAGGACAGGTTACCAATGTAAATCGACATAGAGTATCTCACAAAATCAATGAATGTAGAGACTTATGATTCGGAGACATGCCTGTCCGTAAATAAAAACAAACGATACAGCCGAATATAAACCTCGCTGATTATAATAACACCATTTATACACGACCCGGCTGACATTCTTCCAATCTAAAATCTAAGCCACCCAAAGGTGCTGGGAAAATCGAACGGCGAAGCTGAGCAATACTAGAGTGAAAAATAGGAGTGTTGCCCATCCCCATCGGGGATAACGAGCCAGCAACAGACCTAAGGCGATCGCAATGGATACAATACCATAAGCATGGCGTTCAGCCGAAATGGTGCGACCTGGGCTTAAAATCACGGCTAAGCTGCACAAGCCATAGATGACGGTAACAGGTCTGAGTTTTGTTCGCTGTTGCACGAGTAAATAACCACCGCCCCAAACCATGATCATATTAATTAGCGGATCTCCGGCTAAAAGCCACAGGAGAATTCCCAGAAGGTAGAAGCCATACCCTTTATCCACACACAGCCGTTTCAGGTGCGATCGCCATAATAAATAACTTGCAGCACAAATCGTAACAAAAATCAATGGATGCCACGGATCATGAAGCCAACCCTGATTCCAGTTGGCAGTTCCGGCGGAAATTTGCACCAACATCTTCAACCATCCCTGTCCGTAAAACGCTTGTTCAGGGTGCCATGCTTGTTGCACCCTTAAAAAGGCAAGCATGTCCCCAAAACGAATTCCGCAGTAGAGGCTATAGAGTCCCAATCCCCCGGCGGTGGCTAAACTAGGAAGATACGCGATCGCAGATCTTTTCTCTCGCCAAGCCACCAGCCAAAATGCTGGAGATAGAGCGATTCCTGGTAATCGTGTCGCACTGGCTAATCCTCCCCATAACGCTGACCAACCGTAGTGTTTCCGGTCAAAGGATCGCAAAGCGGCTGTACTCAACAACAGAAATAACCCCTCCGTATAAATTACCGTGCCAAATAGAGAAAAAGGACACCAAGCTAAAACCGCTGTTGTCCAGCGGGCAACCTTCTGTCCATGACTCTCTTGCACCCAAGCATAGAGAACAATGAGCGCCCCCCAAAATGCCAGATTATTGACAATAGTCCCCGCTACGTTAAAGGGCAATTCCCCAATCATTACCGCCCGAACCAATAAGGGAAACAAGGGAAAGAACGCCACATTATGTCCCTGACCATCATTAGCATACTCGTAACCGGAGAGAGCGATCGCCTGATAAAAATAACTATCCCACGCCAAAAATACATCCCAACTAACTGTCGGTTGAATGCCCCCAGGTGGCGCAGGCAATAAGGGCGCAATCACCAACATAGCGATCGCGATAACCATTCGGCTGAATAGCCACATTACCGTAGCAAAAATAACCCCATTCACGTAGATGCCTACTATTCCCTGAAGCTCAATATATCGATTCAGTTATTGCATCTTATGTCATAAACTGCTGGAAATGCGGTAGTGCCAGCTACATCATCTTTCCTTGGATAACTGATTACTGATTAATAAATGACAAAGGACGAATGAGAAATGACAAATGACAAATTCAAATTCCGATAACTAATTCCCAGCTTTTAAGTCTCCCTGTATCCGTCGGCACAGAATCGATGACCCTCAACTGCCAATGACCAAAACTATCCTGATTCAGCAACGACTTGAGCGCAGGGGTATTGTCTACCGAATAGGTGTATTGGAGTTGAGTATTGACACCCAATGTACGACTTTGTAACAGTACAGTCTGATCCTTGGGTGATGTCAACTCCACTTCTAAATCTCCCAAAAAGTCATGTTCAATGTCCACCGTCACCTGAATATCTTGCACTAAACCAGATTCAGTAATTTGAAGCGTGCTAGTCACACCACGGGAATTATTATCAGGAATAGCTAGGTTGTGATCATTGCGTCGTTTTAAAACTTGGGCAACTTTAGCCGTTTGAACTCGTTGCTTTTGGGCATCTTGTACCGCTTTAAAAGCATTAACCTTACCATAACCAAACCACTGGGAATACCCATTCGTATCATAAGTACCCAATCGCATACCGAGCTGGGAATCCGCATCACGGTCTACAATTTTGTCGGCTGTATCTTGCAGGATGCGTTTGACTTGTGCAGCGGTGAGATCAGGATTGGCGGAGAGAACCAGCGCCGCAACACCCGCGACAACGGGACAGGCGCTCGATGTGCCACCAAAACTCCCCACAAAATCACCGACTTCATACCCAGCCACGCCAAGTAAGTCGGTAGTAAAGACACCATTACCCGGCGTGGGGGCATTCACTTGGGGAGCCGTGCTAATAAAACCTGTTTTTTCAAACCACATTCCTGGCGGCGCATTGTTGCTAGGGGCGCAAACGGCGACATTCGTCCCCCAATTACTGTATGCCGCTTTTTTGCTCAGGCTGGTGCAAGCCGAAACCGCAATCACATCTGGATGTACGGCGAAACCACTGAGCCAGTTGGTAGGTCCACGTAGTAACTCATTTGTCCAACCGCGCTCAAAGATCGTGCCATGGATGGGGCGATTGGCATTTCCGGCGGCAAAGACGATCACACAGCCTTTCCCGCCGCGTCCCTCAGTCGCCGCACGGGTTAGGGCAGCCCGTTGCCGTAGGGAGAGGGGGAAGTAAACGGTTGCCGCACCCCAGCTACAAGAAACGACGCTGGCGTCATTTTCAATTGCCCAGTCAAATAATTCTTCAATACTTGTATCATCCAGATACCCACTGGTGCGAATGGGCATCAGCGCACATCCAGGTGCGACACCGACAATACCCTGACCATTTTCTTCAGCCACCGCAATCCCCGCACAAGCGGTGCCATGACTTTCACCAGAACCACTGGGTAGAGGAATAAAGTCTTTGTCTTTAAAGTCTTTGGGCGCGACAATTTTTCCGGTGCCTTGAAAATCGGGATGGTTGACATCAATGGCATCATCGGCTATTGCCACGACAATGGAGCGATTTCCCCGGGTAATATCCCAGGCTTTTTCTACGTCAATATGAGAACGTGGGGCTAAATTTGAACCACCACTGTGATTTAGATACCACTGTTGAGGGTATAAGGGGTCTTGGGGATGGTAGCTCGGCTGTTTGGGAACAATGATCTGGGGTTCTGCGGTTAAGACTTCGGGGCGTGTGATCAGTCGATTGGCTATTTTTAGCGGATTCTCTGGGGAATTCGGGGTGAGTTGAAAGATAAAGGTGTTGGGAATACCGATGAGCGATCGCACTGATTTTAAGCAAAATTCGGTCTCAATAGCGGAGATTGTGGCGTCATCGGTGTCGGGGTTAAATTGAATCGTTAGTTGATCGCCCAGGTAAATGAAGGTCGCTGGATCGTCCTTGAGTTGGTAAACATGACTAGCAAAGACAACATCTTCGCGATCGCGTGCCACTTGCATTGTCTCATCCCGGTGTTCGGCGTCAACCGTAAATTCCACAAGCTGAGTGCGGGGAATTTGACGCTGGTGGTGGATACTCAGGGCTTGTTCTAGCTGCTCGATGGGGATTTCAGGGGAGCAAAGGGTGAAGCGATCGCGCACCTTTAGTAATCCTAGTTCTTCACCGCCCCGTTGCAGGAGCAGACCGATGCTTTCTTCGGGAATCGGCGTGGTTTGAGGAGAATCGTCTGGCAGAGAATCAGGATGCGGGATCATGGTTTAGAATAGATTACTCGTCAATCGTACAAGATCATTAAATTATGACTATTTTTCTTGATCCTATTACTCCGGATGTCTAAGAAACCTTCCGGGTATTGTTTCAGTCTAGCTGGTTTAGACAGCCCCACTGACTGGTAATCGGGTCATCGCTGATGGTTAGTGATGGACGGCAAATTCCTTGCCCCCAAGTCTAGCGATCGTCATCTGACTCCCCTTGCCGCATCTGTCGATGGTAAGATACCCGACAGGTTCTGTGTTTGTTAAAATACTATCCCTATTTTTTACATGATCTCTTCTGGAACGATTCATAGCCTTGGCTTTACCTGCCTTGTTGCCTTTCCCTTCACAACGAGTGTGGCGCTCTTATCCCCCGCCCACGCTCAAACTCAAGCGGCTGCGCTTTCAGAAGAGGTCAGCCAAATGCAGCCTGAGCCAGATGATTCTACTGAGCTACGCCCCTTAACTCAGGACGATAGCCTGCTGAGTTTACAGGGGGGACAGCGGTTAATGGTAGAGGCAAATCAAGCCATTGAAGCTCAAGACTATACGTTAGCCTCTCAAAAACTTCAGCAGGCGCGTCAAGTTTTCAACCAATTGTCTAATTTCTATCAGCAGTTAGCTGAAAGTTTTTCGGGAATTGATAACCGGATTTTCAATGAGCATCGGCAAAACGCACTCAAGACAGCAGAAATGCGGGATGAAGCCACCTATCAGTTGGCGTTGGTACATCGCGCCCAAGATCAACCGGAGTTAGCGGTTCCCTTACTGATTCAGATCATTCGTTCTCAGAATCCCACCCGTGATTTGGGCAAAAAAGCTTACCAGCAGCTTTTTGAATTGGGATTCGTCGGTTCTCCCTTCCCCCCCTCTGGCAATAGCGAACCGACTTCATCCGTGACTCCAGAACGTTAAATTAATATGTAGAACGTTGAAGAAAAATGGAGTGGGTATGATTAGTCCAGAGCAAGTTGAGACAATGATCAAAGCAGAACTTCCCGATGCTCAAGTACAGGTACAAGATTTAACCGGCGGTGGAGATCATCTGCAAGCGATCGTTGTGTCCTCCCAGTTTGAAGGCAAAAGCTTGGTAAAACAGCACCAGCTTGTTTATGGCGCTCTCCAGCAAGCAATGGCAAGCGAAGCCATTCACGCCCTAGCGCTGAAAACCTATACCCCTGCATCTTGGCAAGCTACCCGTCAGGCTGTATAAACTCTCGCTACACTAGACCCATACAAAACTACACAAAACATTTCAGCAAAGCTATGACGTCAGCAGTTAAAGAACGGATTGACCAGCTCATCAACCAGGACAAAATTGTGGTGTTTATGAAAGGCACCAAACTGATGCCCCAATGTGGTTTTTCCAACAATGTCGTCCAAATCCTGAATACCTTGGGTGTTTCCTACGCAACCGTGAATGTTCTCGATGATCCGGAAGTGCGTCAAGGCATTAAGGAATATTCCAATTGGCCCACGATTCCCCAAGTTTACGTGAATGGCGAGTTCATTGGTGGCTCAGATGTGATGATCGAGCTTTATCAGAACGGCGAATTACAGGAGATGGTCGAAGTGGCATTAGCATCTTGACATCTTTCCCGTTCTAAGCTATATATCGCAAAATCAACCAAAAAGCCTGCTTAAGCAGGCTTTTTCAATCTATTAGGACTTACGCAAAGGCTCTATTTGTAGGGTGTGTTAGCGTAGCGTAACGCACCGCAAGCCGCTATCAGTGGTGTGTCTGCGTAAGTCCTGTCTATGCTTAACCTAAGAACAATGTAGAGACGTGCCATGGCGCGTCTGGGAGCTACCGGAGATTGGCAAGGATTGTGGCTTAAGTTGACACAGGTGAAGGGAGATCGCCCACACCGAAGTCCCTCATCCAGGTTTAATAGTAGTCAGTTTCGGGTTCTGGTAAGGGTACGGCTTCAAAGTTGGAGGGATCGCGTAGATAACGAACAGCATCTTCCTCCAAGCGATGAATCAAATAAACTTCTATAGCATTACTATGTCGAAGAGCATCAAGATAGCCATCAACGTATAACCGCAGTTCGTCAAAGCGATATCCCCGGTTCCACATAAAAACTAGAGCATCTGTAAGTTGCTGATAGTAGCGTATGGTTCGAGTGTCTTGAAGCATAGTCTAAAGCAGTGTGAATTCGGTATTTTAGCGTTAGAGTTACTAATTGTCAATTCTTTCAAATTGATCCCTAGCAACTCCAGCTAGCCCTTACTACTATTGTGCCTTAGATCAGTTGACAATGTGGTCAACTGATTGACAGAAATGAACGACTCCGCCCATCATACTGCTTGACACTCCCCCTTTTAGAAAAAGGGGGATTCTGCGGAACTCACATTCCACATATCCTGAGAGAACAGCTCTAGCTGTCTTCCCAAGTTCCCAGGCACACGACGTTTACCCTTGCGGGTGTCGTGTTTTCTCCTTTTAGCCCTTCGACTTACCTCGACTTCGCTCGGTACAAGTCGCTCAGGGCTAAGCACTGTTAATTCAGTGCTGGGCGTTTCAAACAGATTTAACTGCTTGGGTTCCGCCGAGTCCCGGCGTACCTTAACTAATTTCAACACCTCGACTCCAGCGGACGTGTTGACGCTGAGCGGAGTCGAAGCGTCAAGCCATATTCAACAACGGCTTTGTGCTTAATGTTTCGTGCCGCCTGCTTATCCGCATGATCGAAATGTCCACACTCGGTACAGATAAACCGTTCTCTATCCCGGTTGGCTTTATCGATATGACCGCAGGCACTGCACTCTCTAGATGTATTCCGTGGGTTCACTTTGAGCAAGACCTTTCCTGACTTCGCAGCCACGTACTGAATCTTGCGGGAATTGAAAAAGCGCATCCAGCCAATTTTAGGCAGATAGACCTTGCTCCCTTTGAACTTAACCCGACCCGGCTTATACTCAAACGACCGGAAATTGCTGCGGTTTTTGAATGCCGGAAAACCCCGCCCATCAAAGAAGTTTATCAGCTAATAAACGAAGGCGAATAAATTCGCCGTGTGAAACATTGAGCGAAGTCGAAATGTCGAACTTCATCCCCCGACGCTCAGTACGGGGGCTTCCGTTCTCCCGCTCTTTATCTGTGATGATTTCAATCATGAATCAGCCGACGAAATTAAATATCACAATAAAGCAAATTAGTCAATCCACTAAATGATTTTCTAGGGCAAAACGCACAATTTCGGCACGGTTGCTGGTTTCTGTTTTTCTCAGGAGACTGCTGACGTATTTTTCAATCGTCCGAGGACTCAGGTGTAGCTTGTTCCCAATTTCGCTATTGGATAACCCTGTGGTCAGTAAGTCTAAAACCTGTTGTTCCCGTTGAGTCAGATGCAGTACATTGGATGGGGAGGTGGGGGAGGCGATCGCACGAGGAGTTGATTCGGACTTGGGCGTCGCCTCCGTCGTCTCCGGCGATGGGGTTGATGGTCCTGTATCAGTGGAAGAGAATCGTAATTCGGCTTGCATCATCTGAGACCGTTCCAGCAGATTCCGAATTACAGCACTCAATTCCTTCATTTCAAAGGGTTTGGGCAAATACAAGTCACATCCTAACTGGTAGCCCTTAATCCGCTCATCAGTACTACTGCGCTCCGTTAAAAAAACCACAGGTAACAAGCGGAAAGCTGGTCGTTTCCGAACTTGTTGCACAAGTTCATAGCCATTCAATTTCGGCATATTGATATCGGTGACGATTAGGTGAGGATGATACTTGTCAATCAGAGACAGAGCCTCTTGACCATCTTCTGCCGTTACAACTGAATAGCCTGACATTTCCAGGTAATCGCTCACAGAAAGACGAGTACCTAGGTTGTCATCTACAACCAGGATTATCAATGGCATGAGAATAACTGCAATACAAGCCTATATAATAGTTGAAACATCTAGGGACTTTCTAGAGCATCGGTGCAATAATCACAGTTAGCGGACTCTAACTCTAACAAGTAATAAGTCTGTCCTAACCTTTACGGCGACAACTCTAACGTGTCGAGTTTGTCAACAAGTCATGAACTTGTAGGAATGACAGGCTCTCCTTGCGTCCGCTGGTAAACTCTAGTTCCTATTGACCAAACTCAATCCTAGCTTGCTCAACAATATCTACGGTAACGACATCCAAATCAGCCTCACGAGCTAAATGCTCAATCCGTTGTCGAGCTTGAGTACGCACAAAATACGGTATTTTTTTGAGTTTCGCCTTAGCTTCGGGTGTCCAGTCTAAGGTATCTGTATAATTAGCGCTGTTCATGTTCAATGCAAGCGGGAGACTTTTCTCATTCCGCTTTGATCTTAACCCAGAGGGGCAGGGGGAAGCGGGGGAAGCGGGGGAAGCGGGGGAAGCGGGGGAAGCGAGGAAAGCGGGGGAGGTAAAAAAAGATAAGTAGGTTGGTGGAAATAAACTCAACTATCCACCAGTTATGTGAATAGACCTCAAACCCTTACATAAACTAATGACGTAGCTTGCTTGCGCGTTGAGCGCGAGTATGACGAATGACGATCTGTGCCGTTAACTTTTATTGTCCCTACCTACTTAATAGTGAAACCCGCCCCTACAAACCAGGTTCCCTGAAGGTCGTGAAGGGTCAACACTCAACACTCAACACTCAACACTCAACACTTCCTCTATCCCAGCTAACCAATCGAGTAACATCTGATTAAACTGTTCTGGGCATTCATCATGAGGACAATGACCCGCATTATCCAACTCGATCAACTTGATATTCGGGTTGAGATCGGCAAACTGCTGGGCTAACTGGGAAGGAATCATCCGGTCTTGACGCCCCCAAATTAACAGTATAGGACTATCCAAAGTCGGCAAAACCGATTTGACCGGAGGACCAAATTTAGATGAGGTCATCGCTTTAAACAGCGCACTAAATGTAGCCGCCGCCCCGCGATCGCGAGCAGGGTGGGTGAGAATGTCCACTAATTCTGCATCAATAGCCTTGGGGTTGGCATAGGCAAGTCCTGCCCATTTCTGGACAATTGATGGGCGTCGCAGCAGATAAAAAAGACTTTGGAGAACCACAGGAGACGCGACTACACCCTCAACCGTTGATACCACAGGTCTCAGCCAACCCGGAAGTGCCTCTTCTCGGAGGGAAAAATCTGGCAAATTAACCAAGGCAAGTCCCTTAACCATCTCCGGGTGAGTGGCGGCTGCGCTCAGAGCCACCAGTGAACCGATTGAGTTACCCACTAACACTACGGGGTGTTGAATCAAGGTTCGCCAGAATTCATAAACTTGATTGACCCACAACTCAATCGTATACCTTGTCCCAGCTTTGCGCGAACTGCCAAACCCCAACAGATCTAGCGCATAAACCGGGTAGTTCTGACCCAGTACAGGTAGGTTATGACGCCAATGTCCGATGGAAGTACCAAATCCATGCAGCAGCAGAACGGGAGGAGTCAATGTTGAGTGAGACTGCGGTGGACGAATATAAGTGTAACGAGTCTGCCAACCTTGCCAAACCCAGTCTCGTTGATTGCCGACTCGTTGCTGCCACGATACCGATGGATTCACACCATGCCTCAACTTCAAAAACGTTTACAACTCCTTACCTATTATTGTAGTGGTTTCTTCAGGGTACTCTCTACAGCAGATGCCCCATAACCCAGGAAAAATCAGGACTAACAAACGCTTCAAATATTCCCTCTCTCGCGAGGGTTCTCTGCTATCCTCCGGCAATTTGGAAGTTACGTTAAAAAGATGGACAGAAACTGGATCAGAGTCAGTAAAATGGCAAGTAAAATCCGCTTACTTTTATCCAACCCTTAACAACTAGAAATTCAAGCAGACACCCGTGAGTGATAGAAGACGCCAACGCGATCTACCCCAAATCAACGAAAGAATCCGCTATCCTAAGATTCGTGCGATTGATACCGATGGCACACAGCTAGGAATCATTGCTCCTCAAGAGGCTTTACGCATCGCTGAGGAAAAAGAATTGGATCTGGTTTTGGTTAGCGATAAGGCAGATCCGCCCGTGTGCCGCATCATGGACTACGGCAAATACAAATTTGAACAGGAGAAGAAAGCCCGCGAAGCCCGGAAGAAGCAACACACGGCGGACGTTAAAGAAGTCAAGATGCGCTATAAGATTGATGATCATGACTACCAGGTGCGTGTCAACGCAGCTAGGCGCTTTCTGAAATCAGGAGATAAAGTTAAAGCCACGATTACCTTTCGGGGGCGAGAAATTCAGCACGCCAACTTAGCCGAAGACTTGCTCAAGCGCATGGCAACGGATTTACAGGACGTTGCTGAAGTGCAGCAAGCCCCCAAACGGGAAGGTCGTAATATGATGATGCTACTCTCTTCCAAAAAATAAGACTTGGGTTCATTGGTCATTAGTCATTAGTCATGGGTTAGCCGCTATGGACTATAGCTAATGACTTAGGACTAACGACTAAGGACAAACTGCTAAATGAAACTACAAACTCGTACTCGCATTCAAAATGAATGGGTACGGCGAATCCTAGAATTGGTCAATCTTCGTCCAGAAGAAGGCGAGCGCACCTTTTTGATGTTCGCCTTCTACACTGCTACCTCAGTTGGGCTGCTTTGGTTTGAGTATAGTGCGACAGCACTGTTCTTGGACGAATACGGTGCGAGGTGGTTACCCGTCATTTATATCGCCAGCTCCCTGATGGTGTCTGGGCTAGGGGTCTTATACTCTTGGCTACAAGAACGGGTACCGATGAGGCGTGTCTTAGTTACAGTCGCTTTCCTAACGTGCGTACCCTTGTTGATCTTACGGTTGACCCTAGGCTTTAGCTATTTAAACGGGTTAATCGCCTTGGGTACCGTTTTTCTGTTGCGATTGTGGATGGATGCGGTCGAAGTTCTCAATGATCTCAACTCTCAAGTTGCCGCGAATCAATTATTCAATATTCGGGAAATTAAGCGCACCTATCCGATTGTGTCATCAGGACTCTTAGTGGCTGATGTGATCTCCGGCTTTTCTTTACCCCTGCTGTTGTTGGTTGTCGGCACAATTCAAAACGTTCTCGTGGTGGCGGCGTTGATGATGATGGTTGGCGCTGGCACTTTGTTTTATTTAACCCAACGCTACCAGCAAGCCTTTCCTAACTTACCCACAAGGGATTGGGAAGACGATGACCAGAAATTTGTGGTTCGCCGCACGACCGGACATCTACAACGCTATATTGTGCCGTTATTTGCCTTTTTTATTCTCGGTGAAGCCCTGTATCTGCTGGTAGAGTTCCAGTATCTGGGTCAATTAGAGGCAAATTTAGAAGCTTCAGATATTGCTGGGTTTTTGGGGTTATTCAGTGGGATTGTCGGCATATTTGAACTCACCTCTCAGTGGTTCATATCCAGTCGCGCCGTGGAACGTCTGGGCGTCTTTGTCGCGGCGATGATGCTACCTGCGTCCTTAGCGATTATGGGCTTAATCACATTGAGTGGTTTACTGGATGTGGTGATTAAGCTATTCGGTGCAGTCATTACCATTCCCGGATTCGTGACCGGATTATTCGTCGGTCTAATTTTTCTGCGGTTTATTGACGAACTCCTGCGCTATACCTTAATTGCTGGCATTGAACCGTTCTTGTTTCAACCGATACCCGAAGGAATTCGTAATGCCCTGCAAACCCGAGTACAGGGAATTGCAGAACCCATAACCACGGGTGTTACAGGTATAAGTATGCTCGCTGGGATCTGGCTGTTGCATCACCTATTTCCGGGACAGCCGGAATCCCAAATTCAACAATGGCAGAGTGGTATGTTTATTCTTGCTATTGTGTTTTTCTCCCTAATCTGGTTGCTGAGTGCTTGGTCGATGCGCTCGACTTACGTTACCTTGCTGGTTGATAGCGCTGAACAAGGACGCTTAGGGTTTTCTGATGTTGACTTAAAGGCGTTCAAGCGAACGGTGATAGAAACCTTAGAGCAACCGGGTACGGAAGCGGATAAACGCTCTTGTATTCAACTTTTATCCCAGATTGACCCCACGAATGTGGGTGAGGTACTGGCTCCCCTTTTGCCTCGCCTTTCTATTGCGCTTCAGTGTCAGAGTCTAGAGGCGATGTTGGAGTATCCCAACCCCGCCTATTGTCGGGACGTGCAAGTCTTGATTGAGCAGAAACCGCCGCCAGAAGTGTTGGCGTTGGCGCTGCGTTATGTTTGGCTGACTCAACCAGAATTGGATATTGACACGATTAAACCTTATCTCCATGGAACCGTTGATCCGATGGTGCGAGCCACAGCCGCCGCGATTATCTTGCGTCGGGGAACCCCGCAAGAGAAGGCGGAAGCGACAGAGATCCTGCGGCGAATGGTGAACTCAAAACGGGAACGAGAACGAGTTATGGGGACACGAGCCTTAGGAGAGGCAGAGTATTTGCAAGCCTTGAGAGTTTATATTCCTCATCTGTTAAAAGATGAATCGTTGCGTGTTCGTTGCGCTTTATTAGAGGTGATTGCGGCAACTCATTTGGAAGAGTCTTATCCATCGCTAGTACGAGGACTTTATTACAAATCGACTCGTGAAGCGGCTCGCATGGCGTTGGTGCGTCTGGGGAATGAAGCGATTCCGTTGCTGCTGGAGTTGGCAGAAGATATCCATAAACCGGATTTAGTTCGGGTACAAGCTTGGACGGCGTTGGCGGAGATTGGCACACCCGAAACCCTGAACTATCTGGTGCAACAGCTAATGACGAGTTGGGGGATCAGCCGTCGTAATATTCTCCGCAGCTTATTGAAAATTCCCAATGAGGAAGGAATCGATGTGGTGCTAGATCAGTTGGGACGGAGTGGGATTGAGACGTTAATTGAGCAAGAACTGCTGTTTTTGGGTCAGATTTATGCCGCTCTGGTGGATTTGAAGCCAGAACTGATCAGTGGACAGGAGGCAGATTTGCTGCGACGGGCGTTAAATGATCAGCAAAAGGATTTGCTGGAGAATTGTTTTTTGCTGATGAAGTTTCTTTATCCCGTTGGTGCAATTCAAGCGGCATCCTTTAATCTGGAATCTGAGTCCCGCTCCAATATTGCGATGGGATTGGAAATATTGGACAATACCATAGATATTCCCCAAAAGCAAGCCTTTTTGACGCTGTTTGATCGCCGTTCCTTTGGCGAAAAGCTGGAATGTTTGCAAGAACTGGTGTCTTATCAACCGATGAATCCTAGCGATCGCGTGCGACGATTGATTGAGTTCCGTCATTTTCTCTCGGATTGGACTCTGGCTTGTTGTTTCCATTTAGCGCGGGGGGCTTATATGAGTTTGACACCGGCTGCAACGTTAGTCTGTCTGCGTCATCCCACGGGTTTTGTCCGAGAAGCGGTTTTAACCTATTTGAAAGCCGCATCGCCTCGTTCTTGTATTGAGTTACTACCGATGCTCAAACATGATTCTGATCGGTTGGTGGCGGCGGTAGCTCAACAGATGAGTAACGAATTTGGTCTGGTGAGCTGATGGAGCAGTCGTTAGGAAAGGTTTATTCCTCTATTATCAGTCAAAGTGGGATAAAGTAAACTAGAGCTTTCTACAGCTACACTTGGAACCAATCCCCAGCAGCTACCCGCTAACCCCATGTTAACCAGCGTTGAGCGTTTACTTTTTGTCAGGGGCGTCCCCATTTTTCAGGAATTGCGGGACGATTTTCTGGTGCGCGTTGCTTCGGTTATGGATGAGTTATCATTTCCGAGTGATCATACGATTGTTACCCAAGGGGAAGAAGGGCGATCGCTGTATATTGTGGTATCCGGTTCCGTGCGGGTTCACATTGGCGATCGCGATTTGGCTTATCTGAAGCAAGGTGCTTGTTTTGGCGAGATGTCACTGTTTGATGCTGAACCGCGTTCGGCTTCGGTGACGACATTGGAAACCTGCGAATGTCTGATGCTGACTCAATTGCAATTGTATGACGCCATTGATGAGACACCAGGAATTGCGATTAATATTATTCGCTTACTCTCGCGCCGCATTCGAGAACTAAATAATAAGTTGAATGCTTACGAGGTGAAACATCCGGCGTCTGATTTCAGCAAAACCAGCAGTAATTTTACGAGGTAGTTGAGGACGAATGGTGTTACAAGCTTTTCGCTTGGTGGTTATACCCGGATTTCTCACCCCAATTGTCCAAAGGCTTATACAACCTGGATTGACAGTACAATAAGGCTTTCAACACCCTGTCGAAATTTAGGTTCGGTCGAAAATTGTCTGACCCTTCGACTTCGCTCAGGGTCAAGCAATTTGAATTTTTCTTCATTTGTCCTAACTAGAGTGCGTAGTGCTATAAAACCCGCTCCTACATCTACCTTCGCGATCGCGTGAATGAATTACCGGGAATTCATGCCAGGAATGCGACCATTGACATAGTAGTCTCGGGTTCCTTTAGCATTAAGGGCTTCCCCTAAGCGATTCAACGCATGAACATAAGCAGCGGTTCGCAGGGAAACAGCTAACTCTTTATAAATTGACCAGATATGTTGGCTTTCTTCCACCATTTTCTGTTTCAAATTTTCATTCACTTTTGCCATTTTCCAATAGAGTCCACTGCGGTTTTGTACCCATTCAAAATAGCTCACTGTCACCCCACCCGCATTAACCAGAATATCGGGAAATACGAGAATTCCTTTGCTGTCTAAAACCTTATCCGCCTCTGAAGTAATCGGACCATTGGCGACTTCAAAAATATAGCGGGCGCGGACATCGTTAACATTCTCGTGGGTAATTTGATTCTCCAACGCCGCCGGAATCAGAATATCTACATCTAAGGCTAAGAGTTCGGCATTGGTTAACTGTTCATGTTCAACAATATTACAAACCGTGTCTTGACAGTAAACCGCTTGCAGACTTTGACTTGACATTTTATACTGGCGAATACTGGGAATATCTAAGCCTTTTTTGGCATAAATTCCACCTTGAGAATCACTGATGGCAACAACTTTATACCCAGCTTTAGCCAGGAGTTCTGCCAATACCGCCCCAGCTTTACCAAATCCCTGAATTGCGATTGTCGTGTATTGGGGGATTAGATCCAGTTTAGGTGCCATGGATTCAATCACAAAGTAAGCCCCCGTAGCGGTTGCGCCATCGCGCCCCACACTTCCACCCATGGTGATGGGTTTACCCGTGACGACAGCGGGACTAATTTGACGCCGAATGATGCTATATTGATCCATCATCCACCCCATAATCATGGCATTGGTGTAAACATCAGGGGCGAGAATATCCACATCCGGTCCAATAAAATCGGCGATCGCGTCAATGTAGCCGCGACTGAGGCGTTCGAGTTCCAGTTTGGATAAGCCTTTGGGATTAACCGTAACTCCCCCCTTCGCACCACCAAAGGGTAGATTTAATACCGCACATTTAAATGTCATCCAAAAGGCGAGGGATTGAACTTCATCCAGAGTAACGTTGGGATGATAGCGTACACCGCCTTTTCCGGGTCCCCTGGTGTCATCATATCGAACTCGATATCCTTGTACCATGGTTAATGAGCCATCATCCATGCGAACCGGGATGGACACACTCAGGCTCATTTTAGGATGCTTTAAGCGGGCGATCGCATCTTCGGAAATCGAGACATGTTTCATCGCCGCTTGCAATCGGGTGCCAGCATCAGCTAATAATGAATCAGACATTCCATTGTTCCTCATAAAGATAAGGGATTGAACTAAAATTAGAGAGAATTTGATCGCAAGGCAAATCGCCCCCTGGGATTGGGATTGAACCAGGAAACCCAATCACCAGCACAGCTTGCTTGGCGATTCAAGTCCCTAATGTCCAGACTCCAGCGCCAGTTGAGTAATTTTGGGTTTGAATTAAGCAAAACTTATATATAGGCGCGATCGCGCTTATCGATGAACAAAACAACGGCTTCATCTCTCCTTGATCTAGAAAAGATTAAAGTCGGTGCGACTTGTCCTTACTACGATTATTTCACGGGATTTGATTAAATTGCCAATAAAGTGTAGTTTTCGTTACTTTTTTAACATAAAGTTTACATTTCGCTTGTAGTTGCGCTTGTAGTTGCGCTTGTAGTTGCGCTTTAGCGCCGGTATAACTTTGAGGTTAGTTCCTACGTTGTAGCGATGATAGGCTAAAGCCCTTACTACAAACTACAAACTACAAACTACGAACTACAAACAGGACGACTAAACACTGGTGAATAGTCGCCCGGTGAACTTTTTGCCTGGGGGAACTTCAGTTGCGTTTAATCGTTGTTTGTTAGCCCTTCAATCATGTCTTTCGCTTTTTCTAACACGTTCTTGTCGGGCTGAGATTCTTCATACTTTTCTTTTTCCTCCTCGTAAAGTTTTTCCACCCCTTTTTGCGGATCTTCCGACAGTGCTTCTTTGGCTTCTTCGTAGGCTTCTTCTTTCTCTTGCTGTGACAATCCTAATTCGATCTTTTCTGCTTTTGGTGGAGTCGTCAAAGGTGTATCAGAGTCAGCTAATACGGCTTGATTGCTCAGGAGTAATAAACTCCCTAGATTGATTAAAGTAATTAAACTTAAAGCCCAAAGCATTTTGCCAATCCGTCGCTGAAAATTGATTAAAAATTGTAACATTGCCATCTCCTTTAAAGTATCAAACCGAAATTAGCTTGAAATGCTAATTATAGCTGCTAATGATAACCTTAGCTTCTGCCCATGGATAGATATACTAATTTTATAATTGCTGCCAATCCTCAAGTTAAGCAATTATTACTGGCTAGGCTTGCTTGAATAGCTAAACCCATCCTACCGATTGAATTATTACTTATTATTTATGAATGTCTATTAATCCAGCCAAGAGCATTTTTTTTAACTCCTGATTGAGCGCCTGATACCCCCTAGGATTGATATGTAACGTATCGTAAATGTACTGGCTTTTAACGTGCTGATCCTCTACCAAAAGTGAATAGGCATCTAAAATTAAGACATTTTTGGCTTTTAGCGAGTAGAGGTAAGCATTGACATCCTCAACGGCTTTGGCGACATCAGGTGACCAAAAGGGTTGACGAATCAGGGGAACCGAACCAATGGGAAAAATGGTGGTTAAAATAACAGTGGCATCCTGTTTGACTGCACGAGCGACAATCTTGTGAATATTAGTCTTACAGTTACTGATAATGGCTGCTTTTTGCTTAGGGAATAGCGGGATTGTTTTCAAATCGTTAATCCCAACTTGCACAACGATAATATCGGGATGTAAGGGTAAAATATGTTGATCAAAACGTTCCCATACCTGAGTGGACGTTTGACTGCCAATGCCACGATTGATAAAAGAAACATCGTTGATATTGTCTGGCTCAACCCACATTGCTGCTCGCGAGTCACCAAAGAAGACAACGGTTACTGGAGAGTGAATCGATGAACGATCAGCTAACGCATCCCCACTAAAGGTTTGTAGTCCAAGGGGATCGAGATTGGTTTTGTTCAGTTGCAGGTAGTACGATTTGGCTTGGGAGAAGAGGAAGATATTGACAACCAGCGACACAACTAATGCCACCAGAGATAAAAAAAATACCAACCGAAATAAGCATTTTCGTTTCTGCATTTTGTAAATGTATTTATTTTGAATATGCTCCTGTAACACACCATAATTTTAACGCCTTCGCTTGCGAAATTCACCTCCTAGATTTCGGCATTGTGCCAAGGAGTAACCCAGGAGTTGGGCGTGTTCCACGGCGGCTTGTTCGAGATAATTCTGTTGACACTCCCCGCTCTTACATAGACGGGGATTCTTGGTTCTCCGATCCGCCATTAGACGACAAGATTGCTCCAATCGCCCAAGAGGGCAGGTCTCCCCAAGCGTAGTTTCCGGCATGCCCTGCCGTACTTAACCCTTTTTGAAGGATGTTTAGACTGGCTGCGATGTCCCTGTCTTCGGTATATCCACAGTTTCCACAAACATGGGTTCTTTGGGACAGGGATTTTTTGACTCGATGATGACACTTCGGACAATCTTGGGAGGTGTAGTGCGGTGGAACTGCCACTGTCATTTTTCCGTATTTATGTCCGAAGTATTCTAGCCATTGCCTAAATGTAGACCAGCCAGCGTCAGAAATAGACTTAGACAAGTGACGATTTCTTACCAACCCTTTCACATTCAAGTCTTCATAAGCTACCAAATCGTTAGATTGGATAACGGAATATGCGACTTGCTTGCAGTATTCTTTTCGCTGCCTACTTACTCTTAAATGCTTCCGGGCATATCGTTTTCTTGCCTTATGATAGTTTTTAGACTGCGGTTTCGCTCCCCTGCGGTACTTCTTAGACTTCTTGCGATTAGCTCGATTGAGCTGTCTTTCCGATTTGCGGTAAAACTTTGGAGGCTCTTCGGTGTTACCATTGGAGTCGGCTAGAAAGTATTTGATTCCTAGGTCTAAACCAATGGCTTTTCCAGTAGGCTTAGTTTTAACTCGCACATCAGCTTTAACCGCAAATTGTGCATAATAGCCATCGGCACGTCGAACCAACCTCACTCGCTTGATTTGGTCAATAGAGTAGAAGTTGAGATCATAAGTGCCTTTCAGTTTTAGTCGTCCTATTCCTTTCTTGTCGCTGAAGGTTATAGCTTTACGGTTCTCCGATAGCTTCCATCCTGATGTTTTGTACTCAACAGAACGGCAGTTTTTCTTGAACTTAGGAAAACCTTTGGCCCCTTTAACCTTTTTTCGGCAATTTTCGTAGAAACGACTAATGGCACTCCAAGCACGATCAGCTGACGCTTGACGCGCCTGAGAATTGAGTTGATTAGCAAAGCTAAACTCTTTCGCCAATACACGACAATATTTACTGAGATCATACTTATCGACACCTTTGTTGTCCATCCAGTGTCGCAAGCATTTGTTTCGGACAAACTGAGTCGTCCGAATCGCCTCATCAATTGCTGCATATTGAGCGGGTTTAGCTTTTATTTCATCCCTCGGATAAATCACGAGGGAGCCTGCACTATCACTTGTAAACACCATTGTTGACATGTCCGAGGACATCAATTTCATAATGCCGCACCCGCAATTGCCTGGTATAGATTTGCATGGGCTTTCACTGTCGTCGAGGATTCTCAGGGTTGAGTATACGCGCTTTTGCGAGTCCCTAGCTAAGTTACAGCCTTTTCAGACTCGATGTGATACACCCAAACAAGAGCAGCACAGAGCTGTCCTAGAGTTGCTGTACTACACCGTGTTAGAAAGTGCTGTAGCATACTGAAAACTCTGGCACAGCCACGTCTATGACTGTCTTGATTTAGCCCAGATAGCGCCACCGAGTATTTCAATAGCGTGCTTGATCGTTTATTATAGAAATTAAGCTGTTCTATTTTTTCTCACCTTGCCATTAACCTGGAGGAATCATTAATAAACGAATCCTGAAGTGGGTAGCGGCAAAATAGCTGAATGTCTAGAACACGACTAATCGCTTTCAGTCAGATTAGGCACAATCAAGAGACGGCTTGCCACTCTCGATTTTTGTTGCTGCATTGAGTGATAAGTTCCTCTAGGAAAACTACAAACTATTTGACTTTTTTGCCATTTAATGCTGGTGTTAGAATTTATTGAGTTCCTAATCAATACGTAAATTTTTTTTAATTTTTTTTGCAGTTTAGCCCGACAAATCAGGAAAAGCTACGCAGAGCTTTGCAGTCTAGTTGTGGGTAGATAAACTAGTTAAGTGTTCAACTCTATGCATGGCAGATATAACCGACCCGCTTTTGCAACAGGGGTGTTTCTAAAGTCAGAAAAAATCGTAACTTTGACTCTGGGATATGGGCAGGAAAACTGTCACTGCATTACCTTAGTACCGCACGATCTTGGACGTCAAACGTCAAAAACATTTTGCCATGACTCAGTTCACTGATTTGAATAGTCGGTTTTTCTGGCGTCCGCGTGTAAGCTGTCACGCATTTAAATTGGGAATGGGTAGCGAGCAAGATGCAAAGCCTGCGGCATGGCTTCGCTAAACGCACTACAAGGATTTCGCAATTCTTGACATTATGGTTTAAATGCCGAACAGCTTACTACCCTGAATCCTTATGTTCAGTCCCTTTATCGTTATCGCTGACTGAAATAAGCCCAAGTTTCTCCGCTCGGTAGAGTTTGTTTGTATGTTTCCCTTTTTCAATCGACTGTTAATCGATGGGTTGATTTATTGGTTTAATGTAGCTGGCTGGCTTTTTGATTTCAGCCCAATTCGCCCAGTGCTAATGTATGGCGGTGTCTTGGCTGTCATGGGGTTACTGGCTATAGGTTTAGTCGGCTTAAGACAAACTCAACGAAAAAGAAATGCTACCGCTTTTGCCAATTCCCCAGAACACTTGACTAAAACAATACCAACCGACTTCGCCCCATTGTTTCAAGCGATTCCTCAGGCGGTAGTTGTTACGGATACAGACGGTTTTATCGTTAAGGTTAACTCAGCTTTTAATCAGCTTTTTGGGTATCCAACAAAAGCCTTAGTGGGACAACCCTTATCGCAGTTGTATGCGAATTCTGAGGAGTTTGATCCACAGACGATGAATCCGGATTCGGCAGATTTCAATCAGTCCAAACGGATAAACTATCAACGCCAAACCGGGAATATTTTCAGCAGCGAAACCCTCAATAGTGTCGTTAAAGATAGGGAAGGAAACGTTGTTGGAATTCTCTGGCTGATTCGCGATATTAGCGATCGCCAGCAAACCGAACTCGCCCTGCAAGCCAGTGATGAACGCTTAAACCTGCTGATTGACGGGATCAAAGACTATGCGATTTACCTGCTCGATACTGAGGGTAAGATTGTTAGCTGGAATGCAGGCGCTCAACGTCTGAAAGGGTATTCAGCATCAGAGATCATTGGTCAATCTTATCAGTGTTTTTTCCTCAAGGACGATCAAGAAAGCGGTAAACCCGAACAATCCTTAAAAATTGCCGCCGAAACGGGTCGATTTGAGGATGAAGGGTGGCGCGTGCGGCGGGATGGTTCCCACTTTTGGTGTACAACGATTATTACGGCGCTGCGCGATGAAACAGGATACCTGCGGGGGTTTGCCAAAGTCACCCGCGACATTACTGAATCCAAGCAGACTGAGGTGCGCTTACAACTGTTGGAACGGGCGATCGCAGCCAGTAGTAATGGTATCCTGATTACTGATCCAAATGTACCCGATAATCCGATTATTTTCGTCAATCCCGGCTTTGAGCGAATTACTGGTTATTCAGCTCAAGAGGTTTTGGGAAAAAACTGTCGCTTCTTACAAGGAGATAATCAGCAACAACCTGGCTTAGATAAACTAAAAGCGGCATTAAAAAACGAACAAGACTGTCACGTCATCCTGCAAAACACTCGCAAAGACGGGACACGCTTCTGGAATGAATTGTCCATTTCCCCCATCCGCGATCGCCATGGCAAACTCACCCACTATATTGGCATTCAAACCGATATTAGCGAACGTCGCCAAGCCGAACAAGAACGCGATCGCATCTTTGGCTTGTCCGTTGATATGCTTTGTATTGCGGGGTTTGATGGCTATTTTAGACGCCTGAATCCCGCCTGGGAAAAAACTTTAGGGTGGAGTGAAGCTGAATTATTAGCCCAACCTTATCTAGAATTGGTTCATCCCGATGATCGCGCTGTGACTCTGACGGAAGCCGAAAAACTAACAACTGGGAAAGACTCTATCGCCTTTGAAAATCGCTATCGCTGTCGCGATGGTTCCTATCGCTGGCTGTTGTGGAATGCTAAAGCCTTAGTGGAAGAAGGATTAATTTATTGTGTTGCTCACGACGTAACTGAACGCAAGCAAGCCGAAGCCGCCTTACGGGAGAGTGAAGCCCGTTTCCGTACCATGGCAGATAGTGCGCCTGTACTACTATGGGTGGCTGGAACCGATGGACGCTGTACGTTTTTCAATCGCCCTTGGTTAGAGTTTACCGGACGCCGTTTAGAAGATGAACTGGGCGAGGGGTGGCTAGAGGTGGTACATCCAGAGGACAAGAACAATTGTTTACAGATTTATAGTCATTCCTTTCACCAGCGCCAAACCTTTCGCATGGAGTACCGAATGCGACGCGCTGATGGGGAATATCGTTGGATTTTAGATACAGGTGTGCCGCGATTTGACACGAATCGGGGGTTTCTGGGATATATCGGCTCCTGTATAGATATCACCGATGTGAAAGAAAGTCAAGCCGCCCTAGAGTATTCCCAATCCCTGCTATCGGGGGTATTAAATAGTTCCCTGGATGGGGTGATGGCATTTGAAGCTGTTCGCGATCGCCAAGGGACGATTATTGATTTTAAATGGCTGCTGATTAATCCCGCTGCTGAACGCATGGTGGGACGGACGAGTGAGGAACTGATGGGTCAGCAGTTGCTCGTGGAAATGCCAGGAAATCGCCAAGACGGACTCTTTGATTTCTATGTTCAGGTAACCGAAACCGGGATTCCGATTGAGCGAGAATTTCATTACCGCCACGAAGGGATTCAGGCTTGGTTTCAAATCGCCGCTGTCAAATTAGGCGACGGATTTGCCGTTACCTTTGGTGATATTACTCATCGCAAACAAGCCGAGGAAATCTTATATCAGAAAAATTCAGAACTGCAAGCGATTTTTAACGCCCTTCCCGATTTATATTTTCGCTTGAGTCAAGATGGAACGATTCTCGACTATAAAGCTACCAATTTGGGTGAATTATATGTCGAGCCAGAACAGTTTTTGGGACAGTCGGTACACAATGTTCTCCCTGCTGATGTGAGTGATAAAATTCAGGGGGCGATCGCGCAGGTAATTCAGAGCCAATCCCCAGTTAGTCTGGACTATTCCTTATCCTTAGAGACAGGGGAGCAAAACTATGAAGCCCGACTCGTGCCATTTTTGGACAATCAGATTATTGGGATTATCCGTAATATTACCGAGCGCAAACAGATTGAACAACAACAGCGCCAAGACGAAGCCGCGATTCGGGCTTTATATCGAGTGGCTGCTGCACCCAAACTCACGTTTGAGCAACGCCTACAAGGACTCTTAGCCTTGGGGCGGCGTCATTTTGGTCACGATGTCGGTATTGTGTCTCAGATTGAACAAGGGCGCTGTCTGGTGATTGCGGCTCAAGTTCCGCCTAAATCACCTCGACAGGTGCAGGCGGGAGATACGTTTGAATTAGGACAGACAATTTGCAGCGAAACGATTCACGCCAAGGAACCGATCGCGTTCGAGTCGGCTGAAGATACAGAATGGGCAAATCATCAAGCCTGTCTCACGTTTGGGATTAAATCCTATCTGGGTACGAGTGTCAAGGTAGCGGGGACTGTTTATGGGGTACTGTGCTTTTTCAGTCTCGATCAATCTTCCACCACCCTCACCGCCAACAATCGCTCGGTGTCCCCTCAATTGCTCAAACTCATGGCACAGTGGGTGGGTCATGAGATCGAACGTCAACAAGCCAGAACCTTATTAGAGCGGCAATTACAACGGATGTTGCTGCTCAAACAAATTACCCAAGAAATTCGCCAAAGCTTAGACAGTAAGCATATTTTTCAGACGGCGGCGACGCAAGTGGGTCAGCTTTTCGGTGTAAATCGTTGTCTGATTCATACCTATTTGGCAAAGCCTTGTCCGCAAATTCCGTTGGTGGCTGAGTATCTAGAACCCGGTTATGAGTCAACCCGACAGCAAACGATTCCCGTTGTGGGCAATCCTCACGCCCAAGCGGTGCTGGCGCAAGACCAAGCTGTGAGTTCCGAGAATGTTTATATTGATCCACAATTAGAGGGGGCGAATCAACTTTGTCGTCAGATGGATCTTAAATCCATGCTTTCGGTGCGGACTTCGTATCAGGAGCAGACCAATGGTATTATTTGCCTGCATCAATGCGATCGCTTCCGTCAGTGGAGTGACGATGAAATTGAACTGTTAGAAGCGGTGGCGGCGCAAGTTGGGATTGCGTTAGCTCAAGCTCAACTCTTAGAACAGGAAAAGCAACGGCGGGAAGAATTGACGCTGAAGAACCTCGCCTTACATAAAGCGAAACGGGAAGCCGAAGTCGCTAATCGGGCAAAAAGTGAGTTTCTGGCAATGATGAGCCATGAAATCCGCACGCCGATGAATGCGGTAATTGGTATGGCTGGATTGTTGTTGGATACTGAGTTGACGTCCCAACAGCAAGACTTTGCTAATACGATTAGTAGCAGTGGTGAAGCTTTACTGACGATTATTAATGATATTCTGGACTTCTCGAAAATAGAATCCGGCAAATTGGAGTTAGAGGAACACCCCTTTGATGTGCATGTTTGTATTGAGGAAGCTTTAGATTTAGTTGCCTCTCAAGCGACGGCTAAGGGATTGGAACTCGCTTATTTAATTGAACCCTTCGGCTTCGCTCAGGGTCAACCCCAAACCCCAGCCACCGTGGTGGGTGATATTACCCGCCTGCGACAGATTCTGGTGAATTTGCTGAGTAATGCGGTGAAGTTTACGGAACGGGGGGAAGTGGTGGTATCGGTGATCAGTCGGGCGGTGTCTGGGGAAGCTGGGGGAGCAGAGGGAGCAGAGGGAGCTGGGGGAGCTGGGGGAGCAGAGGGAGCTGGGGGAGCTGTTCCGGTGGAACATCTGGAAGCCGAACAAACCTACGAACTGCAATTTACGGTCAGAGATACAGGAATTGGCATTCCCCGCGATCGCATGAATCGGTTGTTTAAACCATTCTCTCAGGTGGATGCGTCGATGACCCGCAATTATGGGGGGACAGGTTTGGGTTTAGCGATTAGTAAGCGCTTGAGTGAACGGATGGGCGGGCGCTTGTGGGCAGAAAGTGAGGTAGGGAAAGGTTCGACGTTTTATTTCACGATTGTAGTGAAATCAGACCCCAATTCGGTCACGGCGGAGTTGGATACACCCCAACCGGAGTTACGAGGAAAACGGTTACTGGTAGTGGATGATAATGCGACGAATCGGCAGATTATCACCCTACAGGCGCAGTCATGGGGAATGGAGGTGACAACAGCCGCATCAGGAGAGCAAGCGCTAAACTGGTTAGCCGACTCAGAACCCTTTGATCTGGCGGTTTTGGATTGGCAAATGCCAGAAATGGATGGTTTGACCTTAGCGTTACAAATCCAGGCGTTACCGAATAATGAACAACTCCCCTTGGTCATGCTCAGTTCTGTGGGTCGGCAAACCCCATATCAACCCGATGATATGCCCAACTTTGCGGCATTTCTGACCAAGCCGATTAAGCAATCCCAGCTTTATAATATTTTTGTGACAATTTTAGGACGTAGGCGGATTTCGGTGCGTCCAGGCGATCGCTTATTGGGACTGCTTGAGGCTCAGTTTGCCCAGAGGCTACCCTTAAGCATTCTGCTGGTCGAAGATGTGGCGGTCAATCAAAAGGTGGCTCGCCAAATGTTGCAGCGCTTAGGATATCGCGCCGATGTGGCGAACAATGGACAAGAGGCGCTGGAATCCCTGCGTCGTAAGTCCTATCAGGTTGTTTTCATGGATGTGCAGATGCCAGAAATGGACGGATTGGAGGCAACTCGCCGCATCCGGGCTGAATGGTCGTCAGCTTGCCAACCCTGGATTATTGCCATGACTGCTCATGCGATGCAGGGAGACCGAGAACAATGTTTGCAAGTGGGTATGAATGACTATATCAGTAAACCGATTCGACCGGAAGCCTTGGTGCAAGCCTTAACCACTTATGCTCAAGTGCTGGATCAAGAAGGCAGAGATAGTATAAGGGATCATTCAGATGAGGACGTATCTGTGCCAGAAATAACCTCAGACTCCAGTGTCACCCCTGCTTTGGATCGGCAAGTGCTGAAAGATTTAAGAGAAATTGCCGGAGATGATTATGAGGGGTTAATCGCGGAAGTGATTGACAGTTATCTGGAAGACTCCCCACCTAGGGTACAAGCAATTCGGAGTGCGATCGCTCATGATGATGCTAATGCTTTGCACCAATCTGCCCATGCATTGAAATCATCGAGTCTAACGATTGGTGCAACGGGTTTGGCGAAACTGTGTGCTGATTTAGAAGCGTTGGGTCGCACGGGAAACCTAGAGCCAGCTTCTACCCTGATTTCCCAGTTTGATGCAGAGTATGAGCGAGTTGTCACTGCGTTGCAACAAGAGCATCCGAGGAAACTATGATGAATGAGCCTGACTTTCACCGTGACCCGCCCCTGATTTTGATTGTGGATGATGAAAAGACCCTACGCCTGGTGCTGCGTCGGGCGATGGAACAGGAGGGATATCGGGTGTCAGAAGTGGGGGATGGGCATCAATGTCTGGCGTTTTGCACCGAACAGTTACCCGATATTATTTTGTTGGATGCGATGATGCCTGTGATGGATGGGTTTACCTGTTGCGCTCAGTTACAGGAACGATTTGGTCAGAAATGTCCACCTGTGTTGATGATTACGGGACTTAATAATCAGGAATCCGTAGACCGCGCTTTTGAAGCAGGCGCTACGGATTATATCACGAAACCGATTCATTGGGCGGTGCTGCGGCAACGAGTGCGGCGGTTACTGCATACCCATTGGGTGATGGCGGAGTTACACCGCAAAATTGAGCAAGAACGGGTGCTGAAGGCGAAGTTAGAGGAAATGAATCAGGAGTTGCAACGGTTGGTTGATTTGGATGGGTTGACTCAGATTGCCAATCGTCGGGCTTTTGATCAGGCGTTGCAGCAGGAGTGGAAACGATTGGCGCGGGAGCAAGCACCTTTGTCGTTAATTTTGTGTGATATTGATTTTTTTAAGGCATATAACGACACGTATGGACATCAAGCGGGAGATGAGTGTCTTAAACAAGTTGCTGATATTTTGCGTAAAGCGGCAAAGCGTCCAGCGGATGTGGTAGCTCGGTATGGGGGTGAGGAGTTTGTGGTGATTTTACCGAATACATCCCTCAGAGGTGCCATGCAGGTAGCAGAATCGATTCGCTCGAAACTGAAGTCGCGGGCGATTGTGCATGAGGGGTCTGGGGTGAGTAAATTTGTCACCTTAAGTTGTGGTGTAGCTGGAGTAATTCCGCCGCCAAAAACGACTCCAGATCGGCTAATTGCGGAGGCAGATCAAGCGCTGTATAAAGCTAAGGTAGAAGGGCGCGATCGCGTGGTAGGGAATTTGGTTGAAGTTTGATTGTTATTATTTTACTCCCTTTCCAGAACTTCTAATGTCAAAATACCCTTTCGTTTCTTTACGATTAGTTCGATACTATCTAACCACTGAGAACCGATTAAAATATCAGGGAGTCCTTCTCCAACGTGAACGGGAATGGTAAACTCTTGGTTATCGATCATTACCGTTCCTGCATAGAGGTCAAAAAGCTCATTACCTCGCGCCGTTGTCATGTCGATTTCATAGGCGATCGCAGACCACTGTAACGCCTCGATATCCTGAGCGTTAAGCGCTAGCCAGCCTGTGGTAAAACCCGTATCTAGAAGTGCTTCAACGGCAAAACATTCGCCATTTGCGGCTATCAGTTTAATCTCAAAGAACAACTCCCCATTTTCACCAAACCTGCCTACAATCATATCGTGCCGCAGGTTCCGGTTTCATTCAGTCGAAAGATTGTTAGCTTAACATCAGTATTGACATAACGTTCTTGTCCTTTTTGAATCACTCCTTCTAGTTTTGGGTCAATTAAATAGTCGCCGCTATCGGGTTCTATGGCAATGAACCAATTGTAGTATTGTTCAATCAGTTCCGGGCGAAGTCGTTCAAAAATAACTCGGCAACGCTTGCCCAGTTCAATGCGTTTCGCTCTGCGTCTGGCTAATTCTTCTGGCGGAATGGTATATTTTGGGAATATTCGTCCCCGTCTTGGTTGGCGCTTCTGTGGTAAGGATGTCATGTTGATAAGAGAATGTTACATTAGGGATTTTTGTAATGGTATTGTAGCTAAATCTGTCCCAGTAAATTCAGGGGGGTGTCGTGCGATCGCGTGTTAATAAAAGTGTCCCCACTCTGTTTTAAATGCCACTCCATAAGCTGTCATACATTTAAATTGGGTATGAGTAGCGAGCAAGATGCTCACCCTACAAGAATGCTCGCCATCATCATAAAATTGCACCTAAATTCCAACAGCACGAGAAATCCACACAGCATTATCCAAAAGTGCGATCGCAGATCTTGTCGGGTGCGTTAATGAAATGTAACGCACCCTGTATAGTGCGATCGCATCTGTATCTGTCGTCCTGAGTCGAGTTCGAGGCTCAAAGCGTCCTCGGCGAGGCTCAGAGTGTCCTTAGTCGAGGCTCAGAGTGTCCTTAGTCGAGGCTCAAAGCGTCCTCGGCGAGGCTCAGAGTGTCCTTAGTTGAGGCTCTAAGCGTCCTCAGCGAGGCTCAGAGTGTCCTTAGTCGAGGCTCAGAGCGTCCTTAGTCGAGGCTCAGAGTGTCCTTAGTCGAGGCTCAGAGTGTCCTCGGCGAGGCTCAGAGTGTCCTTAGTCGAGGCTCAAAGCGTCATGGGCGAGGCTCAGAGTGTCCTTAGTCGAGGCTCAAAGCGTCATGGGCGAGGCTCAGAGCGTCCTTAGTCGAGGCTCAAAGCGTCATGGGCGAGGCTCAGAGCGTCCTTAGTCGAGGGTCTATTGGCGTCATATTAAGACGTTCCGGCGGAACGTCTCTACCATCATGATGCTTACCGTCAACCCGATCACCCCACACGGGCAAGAATTCAAAGCCTCTCAAGAGCAGGAGAGAGGTTTGGAGAGAGGTTTCCCCCTCTGTCTTTTGGTATACCATAGTTAGCATCTCCCCTCTCAATTCCCCCATGAATGAACAACGCCAACAAGCCTATCTAACCCTGATTAATGCCCTATTAACCTGTCCCAATGGTGAGGAAGGGCAGATATTGCAGGATAACGCTGAGTTAGTGGATGCGGGGTTGGTAGCAACCATGGCACAGGTGGCGAAAGCGTTAGCAGAGAGAGGGGATGAAAATGCCGCGCAGTTTTTAATCGGAATGGCGAATCAGTTAGGGGAATCCTTGGGATTATCTGACTCAACTGCAACTTCTCAAGGTCAACTCGACTTCCTGGTTGAAGTATTACAAGCAACTGTAGATAGTAGAGGTAATCCGCAAGTTGTCTATCCCCTCCTCCAGCAAAACCTGCATCTATTGGATGATAAATTTGCCCGGATATTGTACGACTGGGCAACCGCAAAACTGGCAGAAGTGGAAGCCGAACCAGCCCAAGCTATTGCCTTAATTATTGGTGAATTCAGTAATCTGATCCAGCAGTTCCCTCTAGGAAGTCAAGCCACTAACTTGGAAATCGCGATTACGGGTTATGAATTAGCGCTGACTATCTTTACCCGCGAGAATCACTCAGAAACTTGGGCATCAATTCAAAATAATCTGGGAGAAGCCTACAGAAACAGAATCAGGGGAGAAAGGGCAGAGAATATCGAAAGTGAGATCGCTTCCTATCAAGCCGCCCTTCAAGTCAGAACCCGTGACGCTTTTCCCAGCGACTGGGCAATGACGCAATATAATCTGGGGATTGCCTACTGTGAGAGAATCCGGGGAGAGAGGGCACAGAATATCGAAAGTGCGATCGCATCCTTTCAAGCCGCCCTGGAAGTCTACACCCGTCAAGCCTTTCCTAGCGACTGGGCAATGACGCAAAATAATCTGGGGAATGCCTACTCTGACAGAATCCGGGGAGAGAGAGCACAGAATATCGAAAATGCGATCGCTTCCTATCAAGCCGCCCTTCAAGTCAGAACCCGTGAGGCTTTTCCTAGCGACTGGGCAATGACGCAAAATAATCTGGGGAATGCCTACAGAGACAGAATCCGGGGAGAGAGGGCTGAGAATATGGAAAATGCGATCGCGTCCTTTCAAGCCGCCCTGGAAGTCAGAACCCGTGAGGCTTTTCCTAGTGACTGGGCAATGACGCAAAATAATCTGGGGAATGCCTACAGAGACAGAATTCGGGGAGAGAGGGCTGAGAATATCGAATGTGCGATCGCATCCTATCAAGCCGCCCTTCAAGTTCTTACCCGTGAAGCCTTTCTCCAAGAGCATACTCAAACCCAATTTAACCTAGGACTTGCCTACCGAAACGCCCGACAATTGGACAACGCCTATCATGCCTTTGTCGCAGCGATTGATACGGTTGAATTCCAGAGAGTCGAAATTAGTTTAGGTACGGCTAATGATGCCGATAAACAGAAACTAGCGGAATATTTCAATAGAATCTATCGCCATACCATCGAAGTCTGTCTAGAATTAGCCGACAATACCCAAGCCTGGGAATACATCGAACGCAGCAAAACCCGTAACCTGATCGAACTCCTCACCAGTCGCAGCCTTTACCCCGATGGCGAAATTCCCACCCAGATCAAAAGCCAATTGCAACAGTTACAGGAAGAGATTCTGATTGAACAGCGACGCCTAAATCAGTTACAGGGGGCTGGGGAACAAAAGTTATCGGCAAAATCGATAACTGTAGAAGAGATAGACTACAGCCACATCAACCAACTGCGCCAGCGCTACAACGAACTTTATCCCTATAAACCCCTCAAGTTTGACCAACTCTCTACACTGATTGAGCCAAACACAGCGATTATTGAATGGTATATTTTCGATGACTGTTTCCGCGCCGTGATTATTAATGACCTAACCCCCCAGCCCCCTTCCCTGCCAGGGAAGGGGGAGGATTTAAGGAATAACGATAATTTAGGGAATAATAATAAGAATTCAAAGCCTCTCTCCTCGCAGGAGAGAGGTTTGGAGAGAGGTTTCCCCTCCATTTGGACATCCACCCCCGAAGACTTAGCTAACCTAGAAACCTGGGCTATCGACTATCTCCAAGCCTACTACGCCCCCAGACTTGCCGAAACCGACGCCGAAACAGAACAACTCAAACAAGACTGGCAAACCTCACTCCCCTCACGCCTCAACCAGCTAGCCGAAATACTCCATATTAACGATATCCTCACCTACATCCCCGAAACCTGCACCCAATTAATCCTAATTCCTCATCTTTATCTCCACCTATTCCCCCTCCACGCCTTAAACCTATTCCCCCGTTTCCCTGACGGTATCCGTTATCTCCCCAGTTGCCAACTCCTGCACCAACTCCAGCAGCAACAACGCCCTGACTTCCAGCACCTGTTTGCCATTCAAACCCCCACATCTGACTTATATGAACAAGACATCGGCGCCGTATCTGCCATCACCCGACAATTTTCCCCGATTGATATCCTCAAAAAAGACAAAGCCAGCAAATCCGCCCTCCTCTCTTCTGGGGAAACTCTCGACACCGCCAACAGTCTCCTCTTCTTCTGTCACGGCTATTTTAATCTCGATTCTCCCCTGGATTCCGGCTTACAGTTAGCCGATGCTAACCTCACCCTGGAAGACATCATCGCTGATTTTCGCCTCAGCAATTGTCGCCTCGTCACCCTTTCCGCCTGCGAAACCGGGTTAACCGACTTCAACAATATCAGCGATGAATATATCAGCCTCCCCTACGGTTTCCTCCTAGCCGGGAGTACCAATGTAGTCAGTAGCCTGTGGGAAGTCAGCGCCTTTGCCACCGCCCTCCTCATCGTCAAATTCTACCAAGAACTCCAGCAGCAAGAAAACCTCGCCCTCGCCCTGAATACCGCCCAATGTTGGTTACGAGACACCACCGTCAAAGGTTTTCAAGACTGGCTTCCCACTTCTCCCTTCAGTACCACCTGGCAGATAGAATTAAAGCAGTATTTCCAGAAACTAGAAACCGAACAAGGGGAAAAAGCCCAACCCTTTAACAATCCCTATTATTGGGCTGCATTTTGTCTAATTGGCAAAGGAGTTTAACATCATGTCTGTTTACGACAACAGTATTCTTGCCTTTATTAAAGTTATCGAAACTAACGCCAACTTACTCACCCCTCCAGACTGGGATAATTTAAATCAACTCGCCAATCAACTTCCTGACGATGATATTGAGAATATCTCGGATCAACTGGAAAACTGGTTAAAAGAATCTGCCTCCCGCCAAGAGATATTCCAGAGATACCAGGAACAGCGAGAGGGGTTAACAGAGGCAGAAATCAGAGATTTTCCAGAAATTGGTGTTGGCGGAAGCAAATCTCCCACGCCAGCGAATCAACCCAGCCCAGCTGCGAAGGACATGATTATTAATAGTATTATCAGACATTCACCTCCATCTACACCCCAGACAAACCCAGCCAATCCTCAAGGTTCCAATTAAGCGATAGGGATTGGCGGTTCGACTCAAGCTGATATTTTCCCCCTCATCCCCTAACCCCTTCTCCCACCAGGGGAGAAGGGGAACCGGATTCTCTGGCTCCCCTCTTACTCCCCTCTCCCAAGCTTGGGAGAGGGGCTGGGGGTGAGGGCTGGCGTGGGAGAGGGGCTGGGGGAGCTCACAAGGGTAGGTTTTTTAAGATTGCGGTTCAGGTAAGACAAGGAAGACAGGTAGACCAGTAGACAAGGAAGAGTTTTAACGAAAAATAGGGCGTTTCGGCTTTTAGAAGTTAGTTTGACCGAACCAAATTCTGTACGGTTTTCCCCCCTTGTCTTCTTTCCTTCCTTGTCCTCCTTGTCTTGTCTCCACCCTAAAATAAAAAACCTACACCTGTCAGGGCTGGGGGAGAGGGGCGATATCTTCAGCTAAACAGGGTACGGCAATGCCGTACCCCTACAGATATTCTGTATTATAGGCTAATAAAAATCTCGGCAATTTCCATCAACAAATGACATAAGACATAAGACCAATAACCCATAAATGAAAAACGTCAGCCTCACCCTCTACGCCTTCCACCTGCGTCAAACCCTCACCGACGCCCCCGATCGCGTGGCAGATGATGCGGCTTTATTATGGGATAATCTGACTAATCTGGGACATTTCCCTGAACTGACTACCCTCAAATCCCAACTCATCTGCTACACCAACACCGAATACACCCCCCAAAACGAACCCGGACAAAAAACTTACTGGCTTACCCACGCCAAAGATATCGACTTAGGCGCTATCTCCACCGCCGATGGCTTCAAAATCACCGCCAATCTGCAACCCTTTCGCCTCAATGACACCTACGCCATTGATCTCACTCTCACCCCCGACTCTCCCCACCTCGACATCACCCTCCCCCAACTGCAACACTTCAGCCCCCAATCCCTCCTCCCCAACACCATCCAAGCTTCCCTCGGACAAACCCTATTGTTATACGCCGAAGTAGACGCCCAAACCAACTGCGCCAGCCTCGCTGAACAATGCGCCACCGCCCTCCTCGCCAACACTCCCCTCAATCCCAGCTTCCAGCATCAAGACAGCCTCTTCGGGAGTCACCTCTTCCACTACCTCGCCACCCAACCCAGCCAACCCGATAACCCCGCCCAACAATGTCACATCCTCATCTCTCTCAACACCAACCAATCTCCCACTGTTGAACTGTTGGGAAAAG